>JAHIWE010000077.1 GCA_018816105.1 bacterium
ACACTTGAAGAATTTGAAAATATTAAAGAAATTTTAGGAAGAGAACCAAATTATGTAGAAATTGGTATCTTCTCTGCTATGTGGTCTGAGCATTGCTCATATAAATCAAGTAAAAAATATTTAAGTGGTTTCCCAACTAAAGCTCCATGGGTTATTCAAGGTCCAGGTGAAAACGCTGGTGTTATTGACATCGGTGATGGATATGCTGCTGTATTTAAAATGGAATCACACAATCACCCAAGTTTTATTGAACCGTATCAAGGGGCTGCAACTGGTGTTGGTGGTATTTTAAGAGACGTATTTACAATGGGTGCACGTCCTATTGCTAATATGAATTCTATTAGATTTGCTTCAATTGAAGGAAACTCTGAAACAGCTAAGAAACATAGATTTCTATTAAGAGGTGTAGTTGCTGGTATTGGTGGATATGGTAACTGTATGGGAGTTCCTACTATTGGTGGAGAAACAACTTTTGAAGAGTGTTATGCTGGAAATAACCTTGTAAATGCATTTACAGTAGGACTTGCGAAATCTGATGAAATTTTCTTAGGAAAAGCAGAAGGTTTAGGAAATCCTGTAATGTATGTTGGATCTAAAACTGGACGTGATGGATTAGGTGGTGCTGTTATGTCAAGTGCTGCATTCACAGAAGATTCAGAATCAAAAAGACCAACAGTTCAAGTTGGAGATCCATTTACTGAAAAACTACTTTTAGAAGCTTGTTTAGAGTTATTTAAAGCTGATTTAATTATTGGTATTCAAGATATGGGAGCTGCTGGTCTTACTTCTTCTTCATTTGAAATGGCAGGAAGATCAGGTTCTGGAATGATTATGCATTTAGATAAAGTTCCTGCTAGAGAAGAGGGTATGACTCCTTATGACTTTATGCTTTCAGAGTCTCAAGAAAGAATGCTTATTTGTGCTAAAAAAGGTTGTGAACAAGGTGTTATTGACATCTTTGAAAAATGGGAATTAGATGTAGCTGTAATTGGTGAAGTTACAAATACTGGAAATATGGAACTATTCTGGCATGGTGAAAAATGTGCTGAAGTTCCTGTTCAACCAGTATCTGAACAAGCTCCAGTACTTGATAGACCAACATCAAGACCAAAATATTTAGATGGTATTGAAGATATTATCTTAGATAAAGAAATTTCAAATCAAGCTGCATTTGATGATTTATTTAGTGACATGGAAGTTGTTGATAAATCTTGGGTTTATTCTCAATATGATTCAATGGTTCAAACAAATACAATCAAAGGTCCAGGTAAACTTGATGGTTCATCAATTAGAATTAAAGAGACTGGAAAAGCTCTTTCTATGAGTGCTGATTGTAATACAAGACTTTGTTACATTAACCCAGAACTAGGAGCAGCAGCAGCTGTTATGGAATCTGGAAGAAATGTTGCAATGACAGGAGCAGTTCCTAAAGCAATTACAGATTGTTTAAATTTTGGAAATCCTACAAATCCTGAAGTTATGTGGCAATTTGCGGCATCTTGCGAAGGAATTAAAAAAGCTTGTAGAGAATTAAATACTCCAGTTATTGGTGGAAATGTATCTTTATACAATGAAACAAATGGAGTAGGAGTTTTCCCAACACCTTCAATTGCTATGGTTGGAGTTAATGAAGATGCAAATAAAGTATTACCTTCTTGTGTTCAAGAAAATGGAAATATTTTATATATCTTAGGTGAAACAAAAAGTGAATTTGGTGCTTCTTTATATATGAAAAAAATGTATGGAAAAGTAGCTGGTGTTCACCCTGAAGTTGATTTTGCGAAAGAGTTAGCATTATGGAATACGGTTATTGAAGCAAATAAAAAAGGTTTATTAAAATCTGCAAAAGATGTAAACGTTGGTGGTATTGCTATTAGTGCTGCTAAAATGGCTGTTGTGGGTAATAAAGGAATTGAGATTTCAATTTCTTTAAATGATTCAAAAGACATTTTCTCAGAATCATTAAGTAGAGCAATTGTTGAAGTAAATCCTTCAAATTGTGAAGCATTTGAAAAAGTTGTAAGTTCATTCAATCTTGAATATTCAAAAATTGGACAAGTTACAGGTGATAAAATCTCTATAAATGATATTTATAAAGATTTAGACAAAGTATCTTATGTATATTTTAATAGATTCAAAGAAGTAATTGAGCAAGATTTATAATAAAAAGGCATTTGCCTTTTTATTATTTTCCTATTTCTAAGACTCTTTTTTCTACTTCGTAAAAATTAATAATCTCTAAACCTTCTTGAATTTCTTCTTTTATTTCATGCGCTCCAAAGCCATAAGCCATAGGTGTTACATTCATTGTGTCATAAAAAGCAGTTCTAGCATTTATCCACTTTGCAGTTTTTATATCATTAATCCAAATAATTGCTTCATCTTTCCATTTTATATTTTGGTCTTTAAACCATAATACAGCACATCCTAAATCATCAAAAACATGAAGTTTTCCATTTTCAGGATTTATTACTTGAACAGTTTGATTTCTATCACTTACAACCATAACACAACGGCTACACATATCTCTATCCCAGTGTATTTCTTTAACTTCAGTTGATACTTTTTTTTCACAAGCAGAAAAGCTTAATATTAAAAGTATTGAACTTACAATTTTAAAAATATTTAAATACATATTAAACCCTATCGTCTGATATTACTTTTCCTAAATCCATATAAACTTGGCGATTAACAATATCTTTTACTTCATCTAATCTATGGGTTACAAAAAGTAAAATTTTATCATCTTCATTTTGTTTTAGTAATCTATAAAAATCATCCCTTGCTTTTGGATCAAGATTTGCAGTTGGTTCATCATAAATTATGATATTACTTTTTTTTGCTAATGAGATTGCAATTAGCATTTTTTGTTTCATTCCACCACTTAGTTTAAAAAATGATTTATTTAGATTTTCTTTAATATCTAGTTTCATTTCATTTGCATAATGCATGATTAATTCTTTGTCAACATCTGAGCTAGCTTGAATATATTGCATTAACTCACTAAGACTTAATTTAATAGGAGGTGGAAGTTGTGGAACAAATGAAATATGCTCTAACACTTCTATTCTTTGTTTAATAGGATCAAGTCCATTTATTAAAACTCCTCCACTATTTGGATGGTAATATCCTAAAATAGAGCGTATTAGTGTTGTTTTTCCTGCCCCATTTGGTCCCATTAGTGCTATATATTCGTTTTTATTAAATTCTATATTTACATTATCTAAAGATATATGAGAAGAGAATTTTTTTGTTAAATTTTTAACTTGAATCATACTAAGCCTTTTAATCTAAAATCAAATTTTAATGCATCTGAATGACAAACATCAATACATCTTCCACAAAGTGTACAATCAGCACCTGTTACATATTGAGTTTTGATTCCTTTTTCAGCTCTTTGCTCATCATATTTAGCCTTTGTTAAATCTAATACTTGATTCTCAAAACAAACATCATGGCAAACCATACAATGGTCACAATTATCATTCCATTGAATTCTAAGGGCACTTACTTTTCCAATGTATCCATAAGTTGTACCTATTGGACAAAGGTATGTACACCAAGCACGTCTAGAAAAAAACACTTCAATTAAAAAAACAGCAAGAACCCAAACTAAAGCTAAACTCCAACCATAAGTAATAAATCTACTTAAAATTCCTACAATATTAAATGTTTCAAAAACTAAATAACCACTTGTAAATGCTAAAATCATAAACATTACCCAAAACACATGTCTAACTCTATGATCAAATTTTCGCTCTTTAATGATTTTTTTTGTAACTAAAACATTATGAAGTTTTTCTCCTATTTCACTAATTATTCCATATGGACAAACCCATGAACAATAGGTTCTTCCACCAATAAATAGATAAAAAAGTAATATGGTCACAGTTCCTATAATCATATTAATTGGCAGATGATAAGTTGCTAAAAATATTTGAATAGTTGTAAATGGGTCAATTAAATGAAAACCTAAAAATCTTGAACCATTTAATGTTCCTTCTAGTGTTTGTATATCAATATGAAACGATAAAAAGAATAATAAATGAATAGAAATAACTACAATCCATCTTTTCATTCTATAAGAAAATTTTGTTTTTCCATCTTTTGTTTTATCAAAAAAAGTAGACATAAAAGTTGTGTTCTTTATGGTTGCTCTTGTATTCCATTTATCCATTTTATTCTCCTTTTAACTATTTATTTAAAGCTTCTTGTTTTGCTTTAAATCCAGCTATTTCTTTTGCAAAGTTTTTTAAATCTTCATCTTCTAGGTTGATTAATAAACCTTTCATAATAAGATTTTCTTTTCTACCTGCTTTAAAATCAACTAAATCTTTATATAAAACAGCTTCTTCTTGTCCATATAATTTAGGACCCATTAGTTTTTTGCCATTTTGCATTCCTGAAGCATCTGCCCCATGACAAGAGGCACATTTACTTTTATATGCATTTGAAACTTCAAATGTTCCAGAATTTCCAGCTTTATCTCTTAGTGCTTTTAATTTCTCTTCATCATCATTTTTTTCTTCTTTTACTTCTGCTGTTTTTGGAGTATCAATATATTTCATATCTTCAATAATATTTCCAGCTTCTCCACCTTGAAATGCTCTCCCCTTTGAAAATGTGTAAGCCATTAATGCTAATACAAATATTGTAGAAATAATTGCTATTACTCTTTTCATCTTAACTCCTTAATTTCTTTGTTAAACGCAAAGATTTCATCAGCTAGTTTTTTTATATTTTCATCGGGCATTTGTTTTACTAAATCACTCATAAGTACATTTGCATTTTTGTCACTTTTGAACTTTTTAATTTGATTATAAATAAAATCTGCATCTTTATTTAATAATGAAGGTCCAATAATTCCATTTGCATAATCATTATGACAAGCCGAACATTTAACAATAAACTCTTTACTTAAACTTTTTACTAGTAATGAAATTTGAACCTTTTCATATGGACTTCTTACATTTAAATTTGCATCAATTGTAGTTCTTGGTTTTTCTCTTATTGAAGCGTCTTCATTTGCTGGTTTTGAATGTGGGTCATATTCACTTTTCACATTATAATCGTAGTAATATGATTCCCCTTTTGTATTTGTTTTTTCCTGCTCAACTACTTTTATTTCTTTGCTATTTTCGTTTTTTTCAACTTCAATTTTTAATGATGTTTGAGTATTCTCAACTTTTGTTTCTTCTTTTTTATTTTCATCTTTTTTTTGCTCACCACATCCACTTATTAATAAAATTAATGCAGTACTTAATATAATTTTCTTTATCATGATCTAATTCCTTTAATATAATAATCTTCATAAGTTAATCTTGGCTTTACGACAATAGCTGCTTCAAAAGCTGGACATAATTCTTCACAAACACCACATCCAACACATCTATCATAAACTTCAGGTTTCATGCCACCATTTTTATCTCTAATCATTGCAATTGCACCATTTGAGTTTGGAATAGGGCACATATCAGCACAAATTGTACAAGGCTTATCTTCAAATTTATCAAGCTTATCTAAGATATCTTGTTCTAATTGTCTACTATTTGGATGGGTATGAATTCTTTGTATTTGCTCTTTTGTTACAAGTTGATTTGTCATTGCTATACATTTATTTGGAAACTCTAAAACGGCAATTCCCATTTTTATATCTTCAGGTTTTTCACATGCATGATCAAGAGCTCCACTTGGACATGCAAGTACACATGGAACTGCTGTACAAGCATAACAACCTCTTTCTCTTGCATCTATATATGGAGTTCCAATACCATGTCCTTTTGCCATATCTGCTAACTTTATAGAGTGATATGGACATACCTGTAAACATTGTCCACATTTAATACATAAAGCTAAAAATTCTTTTTCACTAACTGCACCTGGTGGTCTTAATTTCATTTGGGCTTGAAGTGCTATAGGTGAAATTACAACCCCCGCACCAAGTGTTAAGCCAAGAATCCCAAGTGTTGAGAATTTTATAAATTCTCTTCTATCATTTTGTATTTTTGCCATAAGTATGTCCTTACATTTTTAGCTTAGGAGCTTTATCACTCATAAGAAAAACAGGTTGAGTAAAGGGCGCTAGTTTTGCTAGAAAATTTAATAGTGCAATAACAGGCGATCCATAGAAAAATTTTACATTTGAATTATAAACCCAAAGTTGATCCGCATATTGATAAACTTTATGTGGAGTATCCCCAATATTATCTGCATTTTTATCAAAACCTTCGTAATTATCCCAATAATTTCCAGATATTTCATTTAAATCTGTTTTAGATCCACGGCTATCATTAATTATATCTTCTATATTTCCTAAAATTGTGTTTGATTTTATTACATTGTTTTCACTAACTGAGTGAAAATGTATAGCTTCAGAATTATATAAAATTTTATTATCTTCAAGCCAGTTTTTAGTATCAGGTTCATAGGGTGATCTATCAATATAAATTCCTTGTGCACAATAAATAATAGTATTGTCTTTTAGTGTCATATTTGAAACATCTTTTAATCCAATTCCCATTCCAGTGGCTCCTAGTGAGCTTTGTACTGTATTCCCCGTAGCAATTGTATCTTTTGTGTACATAAAGAATATTCCAACTGAGTTTAATTTATAAGTATTATTTTTTACTATATTTTTACCAGCGTGCATAAAATGAAGTGAATATCTATTTTGTTCACCATAGTTATTCTCTATTGTATTTCCATGTGAATACCAAATTACCATATCTCTTGATTTAACTAATTTATTATTTGAAACAATATTATCATTTGAGTACCAAAGTCTAAGGCCATCTCCCCTTACTCCTAATTCAAGATTTTTTGAAGTAATGTAATTATTTGAAAATATTGAATTACTAGTCATTGTTATATCTATACCAAATAATGAATCTTTGATTGTGCAGTCTGATATTTCTGATTGTTTAGAGTTATTTATTTTAATTGCAGAATCTAATAAATCATGCCTATCACCACTTCCTGTGATTGTTAAATTTTTTAATGTTACATAAGAACTTGTAATTTGAACTACAGTTCCTGTTCCACCACCATCAATTATTACTCCATCTTCTTTTCCTATTATTGATAAAGGTTTATTAATTATAATTGAACCTTTATATACTCCTTTAGGTAGTTTTAATATTGAACCTTCAGGAGCATTATCTATTGCTTCTTGTAAAAGATTTGCACTTAATAAATTTAGAAGAAAGAGACAAAGAGTAATAATTCTTAACATAACTTGACCTTATTGATTTGATTCTTTCATAGCTTTATTTCTAGCAAGAATTGCCAATAAGCTAAGTATTCCAATTGCTAAAAGCATATAAAAACCAATTGATGGATAAGAGTGCGTTGTAAATTGTGCAATTTTCCCATCACCAAAAACTGTTGGCATAAATGGTTTGATTTTAAAAGCACCCCAATCATGTAAATTATGTCCAAACCAATATAACCAATATGAGTAATCAGCTATAAATAATAAGGGAAGAGAAGCAGGTATAATCATGGCATATGTTAGAATTTTTTTATTAAATAAAATAAAATAAATCATAAATAATGATAAAAGTAATAGTGCATAAATTCCTATTTCTCTTTCAAGTTGACCACCTCTCCACATAGGATCCATTCCTACATAGTGATTAATTGTATTCATTTCATGAACTTCCCCTGAAAATCCATCAAAATGAAAAAATACAGGGATCCCTTCTGGAAAAGCAACTTTTGGATAGTTTGGAGCTTCAAGAGAACAAGACCAAATAGGTAATGATGCAACACCAACTTCAGATGATGTTTTAATCATTTTATCAAGATCATTATGAGCTTCTTTTGGAGTAGTTGTACTTTTGTATCTACCTTGGTTGTATAAATTCCATGTACTAATTGCAAGTGATGAAATTTCATCTGTTTTTCCATCATGAATTTTATTTAGTGTTCCATGAAAAGCAATCATTGGAAACGTAAAAGAGAGACTCATTATTATAAGAGCAAGTAATGCAAATATTTTAGATTTTAGATAACTAGGATGCATAGAAAAATTCCTTTCTTTAAAAGCTTTGAACTATAAGTTATAATTATAATTTATAGTTTAAAACTTATTATAATGATAGATTATCATAAATACAAATTTTAAACGTTGATGCTTATCAATAAAAAAAGGAAGAATGTTATATTCTTCCTTTTTTATTTTGTATCTAAATGATTTTAGAAAAGATTTGCATTTTCATCAATCCATTTTAGATATTCAATAATGTCTTTAGTCTCTTTTTCACTCATATGTTGATTTGGCATTTTTAGATTAAAGTAATCAATCATACCTTTTACATAAGGTTCTTCATACATTTTTTCTGGATCTGAAATAAAGTCAGCAACCCATTTTTCACCATTTTCATGTCTTTGTAAAACTCCTGTTAAGTCAGGCCCTGATGATACTTTACCAATAACGTGACAACCATTACATCCACCTTCAGCAAATGTTTTTTCTCCACGTGCTGCTTCATCTGATTGTTTAGTAGCAATTAATCTTACTAATGTATCTTTTGCTCTAATACCAACGTCTGCTGTTTTAACCATTAATTGCCAAATCATATTTTCATATAAAATTGCTTTTTCTAAATCACCTGCAGCAACCGCTTCATCAGATAATTTTTTCTGTTCAGGAATTTTCCCATATTGATCAAATGCATCTGTAACTAAATCAGCAACAATTTTATGATCACCAAATTTGTTATCTTTTAAGAATTTAACAACACTTTGAATAACTGCATCTGTAGCTGTATTAACTGCAACTGTTTTGTCATACTCAGCTTTTAATTGCTCAGGACTCATAGTTTGCATTTTGATTTTTTGAGCACTTTCATATTTTTTATTTGGATCTTTAACCATCATATAACCCATCATTTCTAAGTGAAGTGCTGAACAGAATTCTGTACAGTAATAAGGGAAAACCCCTTCCATATCAGCTGTAAATTCTAATGTTACTGTTTCCCCTGGTTCTAGTGATGCGTGTTGGTTATAGTTATCAATTGTAAATCCATGAGTTTCATCTTGAGCTCTTTCAAGATTTGTCATATGTAAAGTAACTTTATCACCTTTATTTACAGTAATTCTTTCAGGATTAATATGTGATCTTACAAGTGTTGAATAAATAGTTACATGGTTACCATTTCTCTCAATTCTTTCTTGACCAGCAAGTGTTTTTCCTATATGTTGTTCACCTGTTTTACTATTTGTACCCATCTCATATCTAACATGAGGATGTAGTTTTTCTGCCCTAATTGCTACTGCTTGATGTGGTTCACCTAAAGGTAAAGGCATATCAACTAATAAATCCATAGTTTTTCCAGAAATATCAATTAACTGGTGATTTTGTGGATGTAAAGGACCTACATTTTGGAATCTATCAATTGCTAATTTATTTAAAGCAATAATATATTTTCCTTGAGGATCTGAAGTTTTACCTTCCATTCCTGCTAAGTGACCAATGTTATAATGAACATTTTCTTTATCAAGAACTTTTAAATCTTTATAATTCCATTTTACAACTTGTGAGTCTACATATAAAGATGTATAAACTTCACCATCAACAGGAGAGTATTGAGTATGAAGAGGCCCAAGTCCAAGCTCTGCTTGTCCATGTAAAGATTTTTTCATATCTAAAATTGGAATACCATATGGATCTTTCCCTATGTACTCTTTTTTATCAATTTGTGCTTTAATTTTTTTGAAATCATAAACAGAAGCATGAGTATCTAGTTTTCCACAAACAATTAAATATTGTCCATCAGGAGAAACATCAACACCATGAGGTGATTTAGGCTCAGGAATTAAGAATAACGCTTCATTTTTAACAGCAACTTCTATAGGAATTACTCTATGGTCATTGATTATTTTTACATTTTTTGGATCTTTTGCAACTTCTGCTAGTTTTTCCCAGTTATATACATGTAAAAAGTCCGTATCATTTCTACTCATACCGGCTTCATTTGGTGGCATTCCAACTTCAATTCCACCTGTATACATTTCTGTATTAAATGAATTTGTAAATCCCCATCCATAACTTATTCCTTTACCTGCATCACTTAAATCTTGGTGATATGGAGGAAATTCTATCGTATATGAATCTTTTGGTAAAATTCTTCCAATTTTATCATCAAATTTCCACATAGTAACTCCCCCTCGGTAAGTTTCTTTGTAGTCTTCAATTGGGTGATAATCATTGTCAAAAGGAGCAGCATATTGTGCAGCTTCTATAATATATTCAGAGTTTGGAGTAAAAAATGCTCCTCCATGATTTGCTTTAAATACTGGATTTGGAACGATTTGTTTTGTTTCAAAATCTGCTAAATCAATAATAGCGATTCTAGGATTAGCTTTGTCATTAATTGCTAACCATTTTCCATCATATTTCCCATCTTTTTCTGATAGTGCAGGGTGATGAGTATCTCCCCAGTTAATCTCTTTTCCTCTAATATTACCTTGTCTTAAAACTGCAAGTGAATCTTTATCATATCCATACCCTTGCCAAGGCTCAGGTGTAAATACACCAATATATTTTAAGATTCTCATTGATGGAACACCATAAACAATCACTTGTCCACTTTGTCCACCTGAACTAAATACTACGAACTCATCTTTAACTCCAGTTGGATTATATGTTTTCGCAGCACGAATCACATCAATTTCGGATAAACCTCTATCTTTCATCACTTTAGCTAGTTCTATATCAGCAGCAGCCATAGCAGTTGCAGCGATAGTTGTACCTAAAAGTAAAGAAGAAATTTTACTAATCACAGGTTTCATGATAATTTCCTTTCCTTATGTATTAGATTTTTTAATACCTAATTTATTAAATATCTAAAACATTTTAACACTTAGGAAAGTTTATAAAAATGATACATATCAAGATTCTGTTAATTATTTGTTAATTCTATTATAAACTTTTAGGTTATTAAATTCTTCCATTTAGTAATCTAATTAATGAATTTTTAACTTCAGTAAAACTTAAAATTCTTTTACCATTATTGTTTTGTGCATAATTTGTTGCATTTTCTTTTAATTCAAAAACTACTAAATCATCACCTGATGGAGATGTTTTATTAGATCCATATACAAAAAATGCTTTTGTAGCATCAATAATCTTTAGTGTTTTGTAATCCGTTACTAAAATATTTTGAAAATCTGAAATATCTTTTATTCCAAAAGTCTCCCATTTTTCTTGATTATAGTAAAATTCAAACATTGATTTTGGTGAACAAAAAAAGACACTTTTCCCATCTTTTAAATCAATCTTACTAGCCCAAACTGGATTCTCATACAATTTAATTTTTCTAATTTCACAAGCAGTTTCTTTTGTAAAATTCATTTCATATTTTGTTTCATTTGCAAAACTTGAAATTGTAAATAATGCAAAAAATAAAAAAGCAATTTTCAATAAATTTTTTTTCATAACTATTTCCTTTATACTAAATCTTTTTTTGAAAATATTCTATATCCTAAGACAGCGAAGAAAAGCCCTAGTAATACAGGATATAAAATTGAAAACATAACAAATGTAGATTGTTTAAATGTATCTAAAATATGAAATGCAACAGGACCCATAACAGTTAGTTCTGGATCAAATAATGAAATAGCAGCAACTCTAAATATTTCCATTGGATTTGCAAGTGCAATTGCAATTATCATAGATTCTTCAAATCTATTTTGCATCATTAAAGATATTAAGGCAATATCAATAAAAGCTAATAAAAATATCCAAACAAAAAAAGATATTCCAAGAGCAACTTCACTTGATTTTACAAATGAAGAGATAAAAAATGCAATTCCCAAAAACGCAGATGATAAAGCAAATAATAATCCAGAATATAAGAAAAATATTTCCCAAGGAATTGAAGCTCCTATTATAGCTCCATAAATAATTGCTAAAAACATAGCAAAAAATACAGGCAAAAATACAGTTATAAATCTTCCTAGAATTTTCCCCCAATAATACTGTTTTAATGAAATTGGAAAAGAAAGCATATACTCTAAAATATGATTGTCCCTATCTCCTGAAATTGATCTAACTGTGGTTATTAGTATAAAAATAGGTAAAATTACAATGGTAACTTGAATATACATAAGTAATAATCTACTTAATCCAGAAAATCCCATAACTTGAGATTGTGTAACTCCTGCTATAAAAAATAGAGCAATCATTCCTCCAAAAATTAGTGAATAAACCACAAACCACTTGGCTCTGATGGATTCTTTTAAATCTAAATACGCAATTAGTAATAAATTTTTCATATACACCTACCTTATTATTTGGGCATTTTATCATATATCAATAGGTCATATGATTGATATACATCAATAGACAATTTTATTATGAAAGCTATCCCTAACTAATACTTTTATATAATCCCACTTATTAAAATAAAAGAAATTGCTTTATAGTGATTAAATAGATTATCAAAGGGTATGCATATATGAGAGCATTAATTAGCGTTAGTGATAAAAGTGGTGTTGAAAACTTTGCCAAAGAGTTAGTAGCATTAGGTTATGAAATCATCTCAACAGGTGGTACATATAATAAACTTAAAGATGCAGGAATTGCAGTAATTGAAGCAAATGAAGTTACTAAATTTCCTGAGTGTTTTGAAGGTAGAGTTAAAACTTTAAACCCATATATTCATGGTGGAATTTTACATAGACGTGATAAACAATCTCACCTTGATCAAGCGCGTGAATTAGGCGTTGAAGGTATTGATTTAGTTTGTGTAAATTTATATCCTTTTAAAGCAACAATAGAAAAAACTGATGATTTCGAAGAAATTATTGAAAACATTGATATTGGTGGACCAGCGATGGTGCGAAGTGCAGCAAAAAACTTCGATTCAGTTATTATTGTAACAGATGTTATTGATTATGACTTAGTATTAAACAATCTTAAAAATGATACTAACACAGTAGAATTCAGACGTGATATGATGATTAAAGCTTATGAGCATACAGCAGCTTATGATTCAATGATTGCTAATTATATGAATAAAAGATTTAATGGTGGATTTGGAGCTAAACAATTTATTGTTGGATCTAAAGTATTTGATACAAGATATGGAGAAAATCCTCACCAAAAAGGTGCATTATACGAATTTGATGAGCAGTTTACAAATAAATTTAAAACTGTAAAAGGT
>JAHIWE010000078.1 GCA_018816105.1 bacterium
AGATTCTTTTTACTTTGTCAATACCTTATCGCTTAAATTTGGCTTAAATTTTGGGATTCCTTCTACTTACTATATTTATATCGTGTTTTTCTTACTTTTATAATATGTTTACTCTTTTTTTACTTGCTTTTCTTTGGGTTTCTTAGTTGAAATTATGATTTTTATTGTTTTGTCTATTTCTTAATCTATTTTATTAATCATCCATTTACCTTTTTTATCTATTATATCAATTAAGCTGTACTATACTTGTTAATTAAAGATATAATTAAGTATAACAATATAGAATTACGCAATTTAAATTAAAAGGAATCGAATATGTATAATAGAGATTATTTATCAGATCAATCTACACAATATACACAAGAGTCTTCTCAAGCTCAATTAATGAGTTTTTTGAAAGCTACTTATCAACTATTTGCTGGTTCATTATTAGCAGCAACTGCTGGTGCATATATTGGATTAGGAATTGTTTCAATTTTAATGGGACCAGTTAAATGGGTTTTATTTGCAGTTGAACTTGCATTAATCTTTTTTGTAATCCCAAGAGTAAAACACACTCCTGGTGTAAACTTAGCGGTATTATTTGCATTTACATTTATTACAGGTTTAACAATTGCTCCTTTATTAACAGCAATTTTTGCAATGCCTAGTGGTGCTGCTATTGTTGGACAAGCATTTTTAATGACATCTGTTGCATTTGGTGGAATTTCAATGTTCGCAATGACTACGAAAAGAGATTTCTCTTCTATGGGTAAATTTTTATTCATTGCTTTAATCATTATGATTGTTGCTGGTATTTCAAATATCTTTATTCAATCTTCAATGATGCAATTAGCAATCGCTAGTGGTGGTGCTTTATTATTTTCTGCTTTCATTTTATATGACACGCAACAAATAATAAAAGGTAACTACGATTCACCTATCGAAGCTGCTTTATCTTTATATTTAGATTTCTTCAATTTGTTTATTTCTTTATTACAAATTTTGGGGATTATGAATAGTGATGACAAATAATAAAACTAACTCTTTTTAGAGTTAGTTTTTGACTACTATAATGAATGATAACTACTTAAGACTTATTGATGCTAATCTAAATAGACTACGTGAAGGAATTCGTGTTGTTGAAGATATCTTTAGATATGTATATAATGATAAACAAACTGCACTTAAACTAAAAGAGCTTAGACATAAAGCTAGAACAAACAACTACATAGAATTATTAGAAACAAGAGATGTTAAAAATGATGTTTTACGAGCTTCAATTAAAAGTGAACAAAATAGAACTGATATGAACTCAATATTAATTGCAAACTTTAAAAGAGCTCAAGAGAGCTCTCGAGTCCTTGAAGAATTTTGTAAACTAATATCTATTGAAGATAGTGAGAACTTTAAATATATTAGATATGAGCTTTATAACTTAGAGATTGTTTTAACAAAAATCACTTCAAATTCTAAATAATTTAAATTATACTCTTTATATAACTTCTTTGCATTTTTAAACTCTAATGATGGGTTTGCACCACTAACACCTGATTTTTTTATGTAATCAAATAAATCTTTTTTATTATCAAACTCTAACTTATACATTATTGTTTCAAATTCACATTCAAAATATTTACTAAAAGCTTCTTTGATTAATACTTCATCTAAGATTGGAGATTTTGTATTTGTAATATCTTGAATAGTTTTAAATGTATTTGAAGTGAATAAAACTGCATTTATTTCCTTTGTTATAAGTGATAAATGTTTTATAATTTTTGATAAATCTTTTGACCATTGTAATGCTGAAGATGATAATACTAAATCATAATGATTATCTTTTATCTCATCTAAAAATTCTTGTGTATCAAAATCGAAACATTTTACTTCTATATTTTTACCCTTTGGATGAAGTTCACACATAGAAGCTGAAAAATCAATAGCTTTATAAAAATCTAATTTCCATGATATATGATTGTAAACTTGTCCTGAACCACAACCAAGTTCTAAAACTCTTTTAGGTTGTGATTTTAATTCTCTTATTAATGATTTTGCGACAATTTGTTGAATGATATTATGATTTTTATACTGATTTGCATATTTTGAGAATTGATTTTTTACTGACAATTTTGCTCTTTATAAATGGCTTAAAATAAGGTTTGATATTTATTTTAACTTATTTTTAATAAGTTTTAGATAAAATAGCTACCATTTTTCAAAAAGGAAATAGATAATGACATCTACACTTTTAATCGTTCAGTTTGCCTTAGCAATTATATTAACAATTGTAATATTACTTCAAAAAAGTTCAAGCATTGGTCTTGGAGCATATAGTGGAAGTAATGATTCTTTATTTGGTGCTAAAGGTCCTGCAAATTTTTTGACAAAAGCTACAATGGCTTTAGGATTAATCTTTGTTATAAACACTGTTGCCCTTGGTTATTTATATAACGAACAAAGAAATCAAAGTGCTGTTGATTCAATCAAAACAGACTCTTTAATTCCAGCAACACCTATTACTCAAACTGAACCATCAGCACCTGCAGCTCCTACAGCAGCTCCAGTTCCAACGGTTCCTGAAAATAAATAAGTATTAGAGAGTAAAGAAATATGAAGTATTTCTTACTTCTTTGTCTCTGTTCTTTTTATCTTCAAGCAAATGCTCATATTTTTGTATATCATCGATTTGGTGATAATAAACATCAAAGTACAAATACAACTTTAAAAGAGTTAGAAAAAGAGTTTGAATACTTTAAATCTAATAACTATAAAGTTGTAACTGTCTCACAAATTGCACAAAAACTTAAAAATGGTGAAGAAATTCCAGATAACTGGGTAGCATTTAGTATTGATGATGCTTATAAAAGTTTTTATACAAATGCACTTAAAATATTCAAAAAATACAATTATCCTTTTACTCTTTTTGTTTATGTTGAAGCTACACAAAAGAAATATCCAGATTTTATGACTTGGGAACAAATTAAAGATGCTTCTTTATATGGAGAAATTGCTTTTCATTCTTATGGACATAAGCATCTAACAAAACTAACAAATGAAGAAATTTTTGAAGAAACAAAAATAGCTTATGATACTTTTGTAAGAAATCTGAATATTACTCCTATGGGTTATACTTATCCTTATGGTGAATATGATGAAAGAGTAAAAGAAGTTATCAAAAAATTTGATTTTTTATATATTGCAAATCAGAATAATGGGTCTGTAAATAAAAACAGTGACATATTTGATTTAAATAGAGTGGCACTTGTTGGTAATACAAATTTAAAAGAAAAATTAAAGTACAAAACTTTAGATGCTATTTGGATTGAACCAAAAGAGTATCCAAAAGATGGGAAACTAAAACATGTGAAAGTTCAAGTAGATTCTAGTATAAAAAATGCAAAATTATTTATATCTACTTATGGTTGGCAAGATATCAAAGTTAAAAATGGTATAATTGACATCAAATTAGATAAAAAGCTAAATTTAAATAGAAATAGAGTGGCCATTAGCACGGATTACTATACTATTTCAAATAAACTATTAATCAAATAAAGGGGAATGAATGTTAGAAGAAGTATATGCTCAAACTAAAGAACATATGGAAAAGTCTATTGACTCATTAAAAAAAGATTATAAATCTTTAAGAACAGGAAAAGTTAATCCTAATATCTTAGATGGTGTTAGAGTTGATTATTATGGAACACCTACAGAATTAAGTCAAGTAGGATCAGTTTTATCTCCTGATGCAACTACTATTGTAATTAATCCATGGGAAAAAAACCTTTTAGGTGCAATTGATAAAGCTCTTCAAGCTGCAAATATTGGTGTTAATCCAAACAATGATGGTGAAGTAATTAAATTATTCTTTCCACCAATGACTGTTGATCAAAGAAAAGAAACTGCTAAACAAGCAAAAATTATGACTGATAATGCAAAAGTTGCAATTAGAAATATCAGACAAAACTCTAATACAAAAGTAAAAAATCTTTTAAAAGATAAAGAAATTACTGAAGATGAGAGTAAAAAAGCTCAAGATGAAATCCAAAAGATAACTGATTCTTATGTTGTTAAAGCTGATGAAACTTTAAAAGCAAAAGAAAAAGACATTTTAACGGTTTGATGATGAACGTAGCACAAATATATAAAGATGCTCAAGCATTATTAGAAGGCCACTTCAAGTTAAGTAGTGGTAATCATTCTAGTTTTTATTTACAATCTGCAAAAGTTTTAGAA
The DNA here is from genome assembly GCA_018816105.1 of bacterium. Lineage (GTDB taxonomy): Bacteria > Campylobacterota > Campylobacteria > Campylobacterales > Arcobacteraceae > Aliarcobacter. The sequence continues at coordinate 4,213 of JAHIWE010000078.1, forward strand.
GATCCTAAAACTGCAAAGTTATTAGCTGAAGCTTTAGCTGCTCAAATCAAAGAAGCAGGTATTAAAGTAGATGCAGTTTGTTCACCTGCTCTTGGTGGATTAATAGCTGGATTTGCACTTGCAACTGCTTTAGATGTAAGATTTATCTTTGCAGAGCGTGTTGAAGGTGAAATGTCTATTAGAAGAGGTTTTGAAGTAAAAGAAGGTGAAAACTATATTATCTGTGAAGATATTATTACAACAGGTGGAAGCGCTCTTGAAGCTGCGAAACAAGTAGAAAATGCTGGTGGAAATATCGTAGCATACGCAGCTCTTGCAAACAGAGGATTCTGTTCAAGAGTTGGAAGTGATATTGAAGCTAAAGATAATTGTAAATTACCTCTTAATAAACCACTTTTTGCACTTGATGACTTTACATTTGAAATGTACGCTCCTGATGAGTGTCCTATGTGTAAAGAAGGAAGTATTGCTTACAAACCAGGAAGCAGAGGAAACTAATGGCAAAATGGAGAGATGTTAAACAAAATAAAGTTCAAGTAGAGAAATCTATTAAAACAAATATTAAATCACCTAAAAGTGATTTGGCATCTCTTGGTTCGCGATTAAAAGCTTTCCTTTTGGATACTTTTTTAATTACCACTCCTATTCTTTATGTAGTAATATACTTAATTATGGGAAGTGGTGAAGATTTTGCTCAAAACAGATCTTTGGGTTGGGGAATAATTTTTGCAGTTCATGCAAGTATTATTTTAATTTTTTGGTTAAAAAATGGTCAAACTCCAGGTCTTAAAGCCTATGAGATAAAACTTGTTGATGCATCTAGTAAACAAAGAGTTACTGTTACACAAGTTCTAATTAGATATGTTGCAACTTTAGTTTGTGTTGTTTCTATATTTTTACTATTCTTCCCATTTTTTAATAAAGATAAAAAAACATTTCAAGATTTATTTTCGAACACAATTATTATCAACGATAAATAGTGCTTTTTTTTAATCTTTCAGCATTTTACTTTTTTTATTTTGCAGCTGTTGGTGTGTATATAATATTTTTACCAAAGGTACTTCACGATATTGGATATGGTACTTTTGATATAGGTATTATTTTTGCCCTTGCACCACTTATGAGATTTATAACTCCTTTTTTATTTCTAAAACATATCAAACTTGATCAAAAAATGTTTAAAACAGCTTTATATTTATCTATTGTTTCATCAGCATCATTTTATGTAACTATTGAGCACTTCTTTTTATTTATGATTAACAATGCTATTTTAGGGGTTTGTTTATCTTTAATTTTACCCTATTTGGAAGTAACTGCTATTTCTACTTTAGGTAAAGAGAAATATGGTAAATCAAGACTTTATGGTTCTATTGGTTTTATGTTGATATCTCTTGTACTAGCAAAATTCTTAACACAACCATATATTGCCCTTCATTATTATTTAGCAGTAAATATATTAACTGTAGTTTTTGCCCTACTTTTATTAAGATTTGATTTAGAACATAAAGCTACTCAAGAAAAAGAGAGTTTTTCATTTTTTAAATATTGGCCATTTTGGGTGAGTCTATTTTTTATGCAGATGAGCTTTGGAGGATTTTATAACTTCTTTACCATTTATGAAACAGAACATGGAATAAGTCTTGAGATGACTTCATATCTTTGGTCATTTGGAGTTATATGTGAAATATTAATGTTGTATTTTCAAGCACCGCTTTTGAAAAACAATTTACTTACTATTATAAAATTTTGTGTAGCAATTACTACTTTTAGATGGGTATTATTATATTTATATCCTGACTCATTAAGTGTGACATTTTTCACTCAATCACTTCATGCTTTTTCATTTGGGCTTTACCATAGTTCTGTGATTATTTATCTTTATACTTTGTATGAAAACAAGAAACTAGCTCAGCAATTTATGTATGGAGTTGCCTATGGATTGGGAGGTTTTCTAGGGGCTTTAATTGCAGGTGCTGTTTATGGAGAGTATTTATTTCTTTATAGTGCATTATTTTCTTTGATTTCATTAATCACTTTATATTTTGTAAGAAAAAATCAGACTTTGTAGTATAATTCGGAAAAATCCATCTAATAAAAAGGATATTTGCAAATGCCTGTAAAACACTACTCTTCTATTTTCAAAGAGATTAATAGTTGTAAATTCCTGAAAATTCAATCTCTAACTTTATTTATTATCACTTATGTAGATTGGACTTTAATTCCTTTTGTTACAAAATTTGAGGGAACTTATTTGCCTGTATTTATGATAAGTTTTTATATGTTAGTGGGAGCGCTTGATGGTTTTATTCAGCCACTATTTAAAAATATCAAAATTCATAACATCTATTTATTTGCAATCTTTTTAGATATATTTCAAATATTTTCATATTTAGTTTACTCTTTTTCAGTTGTTACTTTTACCTATGTGATTTTAACTGTATTTACTATTCAAGGTATTACTTTTGAAATTGCTAGAATTCATACTGTTGATTTTATGCAAGATGAAAAGGTAGAATTAAAGGATTATTTAATGATTAGATCGTTGATGATATCAGCAGCTATTGTTGCTGGAAGCTTAAGCTCTATGATTTTTGACTACTTTAGTGTTAATTTAAATTATCTATTTATTTTTTTATCAATAATTGGACTTTTTGGTATATACTTCCAAATAATTTTATATAAGAAATTTAAGAAAAAAGTTACAAATGCTGAAATAATTATTCAAATAGATAAAAAAGAGTTATTTGAAAAATTTAGAGTTTAATAAAAAAAATTTATAATATAAATAGTTAAAATAAGGAGATTAAATGAAATTAATATTTTTAATTCTGTTTTTGATTTCTAGCTCATTTGCAATTTCAATTGACAAAAGCTGGTTTGATAATACAAATGAAAATTTAGAAAAGCTATATACTGAACAGTCAAAAAAAGCAGCTTTAAATAAAAATGACCTATCAGCTGAAGCAAAAGAGCAAATTGATTACCAATTATTGCTTTTAAAAAAACTTCTAAATATAATAAAACAAGATAATACTTTCCTATTAAAAGATGTAGTTGAAATTGATTCAATTGAAAATTATATTAAAAGAATAAAAGATTATTTAAAAACTGATATTGACTATTCTGCTAAAAAAAGTGAATATGAAGATACTATAAAAAAGATTGAAACATTAGAAGAGCAATTAAGTAAATTAACTGATAAAAATGAAATCCAATCTATTAATTCCCAGTTACTTTATGCTTTTTATACTTTAAAAAATAGACAAAATAAAATTATCGTTGAAGAGTATGTTAGATATTTAAAAGATTTCAAGAAAAAATTACTTGATAGTTTAAATACACTAAAAATTGTTCCTGATGAAACAATAACAAATAGAATTTCAAAAGTTGAAAACAGTTATACTCAAATAATTAAAGACGAAAAGAAATTACTTTTAGCATTGGACAAGGCAAATATTAGTGAGAATGAAGGAAAAATCAATTCACTTAATAATGAAATTAATTTATTAAAAGTTGAAAAAATAAAGATTATAGAGAATTTTGTTTATTTAAAAATTGAAGAGTTACTACCTTTATTACATAATAAAAAAACTCAATATTTTGATTTAGCAAAAAACCTTCAAATATTTGTTCAAGAAAGTGAAGTAAAATATGATTCATTAATTGAACTTTTAAAATATCTTTCAAGGGAGCATTTAGGAGTTACAAAAACTACATTTGCAGATACAAAAGAGAGTTTTGTTGATATCTTTAAGTATGGTTGGAATGAAATAAATAGACCTATTATTCCCATAGGTGATGGGGTTTCTATCTTAGCTGTTATTAAATTTTTCCTAATATTTATATTTGGATTTACAATTGCTATTTTTTATAAAAGAAAAATATCAAATGCATCTGGTTATTTAAAAAACAGTTCACCTGCAACTAAAACGATGCTTGCAAATCTAGGATACTATTTCCTTGTAATGCTTACATTTGTTTTTGCCTTAAATTCTGTTGGAATAGATTTATCTTCACTTACAATCTTAGTTGGGGCATTATCAGTTGGTATTGGTTTTGGTTTACAAAATATTGTTTCAAACTTTATTTCAGGAATTATATTAATCTTTGAAAAATCTATTCAAGTTGGAAATATTATTGAAATTAGTGACCAATTTAGAGGAAGAGTTACGCAAATAAATATGAGAAGTAGTGTTATTAATACTTTTGATAATATTGATATTATTATTCCAAACTCTACTTTAATGCAAAATAATGTGATAAATCTTACATTTTCAGATGATGTTAGAAGATTACATATTCCTTTTGGAGTTGCTTATGGTACTGATTCTGATCTAGTAAATCAAGTTATATTAGATTCTTTAAAAGAAACATCTTTAGTATATATAAATGATGATTCATCAAGAGAACCAAAAATTTGGATGACAGGAATGGGAGCTTCTAGTGTTGATTTTAAACTTTTAGTTTGGGTAAATGCTAATACAAATAAATCAGGCGTGGATTCTTCTAATATATCAGATTTTTTAATTTTTATATATAAAACATTACAAAAAAATAATATAGAAATACCATTCCCACAAATGGATGTACACATAAAAAAAGATTCAATATAGAATGAAATATTTTAAATACTCATTTATAATTACATTCTTTGTTTTATGTTTCATTATTTATCATGGGTATATTCATGGTGGAATTAGTTCATCATTAAATGTTTTATGGCTTACTATTATTTTGATTTTAATGGAGGTTTCTTTATCTTTTGATAATGCTATTGTAAATGCTTCAATTTTAAAACATTGGAATAATTTCTGGAAAAGAATGTTTTTAACAATAGGAATGATTGTTGCAGTTTTTGGAATGAGATTATTATTTCCTTTATTAATTGTAGCATTTACAGCTAATCTTAGTATTTTTGAAGTATGGACTTTAGCTTTAAATAATCCGCAAGAATATTCACAAAAGCTTATCGCTCACCATATTGAAGTATCTGCTTTTGGGAGTATGTTTTTACTTTTAGTATTTTTAAATTTCTTATTTGATGAAAAACGAGAGATATTTTGGATAGGAAAATTTGAACAAAAACTCTCAACAATAGGAAAAACAAAATTTTCAGCATATATTGCTTCAATATTTTTTCTTTACCTTTTCTCTTTTTTACTTGAAGATTCTCAAAAAATGGTTTTCTTTATAGCTGGAGCTTGGGGAATATTAGTTTATTTATTAATTCATCTATTATGTTATTTCTTAGAAAACACTGGTAAAAATGTTGGTAATATAATAAAAACTGGAAGTATAGGTGGATTTATTTATCTTGAAGTTTTAGATGCATCATTTTCTTTTGATGGAGTAATTGGAGCTTTTGCAATTACAAAAGATATTATTATAATAATGCTAGGACTTGGTATTGGAGCTTTATTTGTAAGGTCAATTACTATTTATCTTGTTGAAAAAGAGACATTAAATGAGTATGTTTATTTAGAGCATGGGGCTCATTATGCTATTGGAATATTAGCTTTTATTATGCTTTTAAATATTAAGTTTCATATACCTGAGGCAATTACAGGATTTATTGGAATTATTTTTATCTTAATATCCCTTTATTCATCTATAAAATATAATAGAAAAGAAAACTCTTCTATTACATCAAAATAAGCGTTGCAAGTCCTAGGAAACTAAAGAATCCAACAACATCTGTAACTGTTGTTAAAATTACAGTTGAACCAATAGCAGGATCGATTCCTCTTTTTTGTAAAACAATTGGAATAACAGCCCCAAAAAAACCTGCACTAAAAAGATTTATTATCATTGATACGGCAATTACAACACCAAGTAGTGGCAAATTAAACCATAAATATGCAACAACACCAATTAATGTGGCAAAAAGAACTCCATTAACTAAAGAAATAACGACCTCTTTATATATAATTTTTTTTGCATCTTGATAATCTATTTCACCTAAAGCCATCTGCCTAACAGTTACTGTTAGAGTTTGAGTTCCTGCATTTCCACCCATTGAAGCTACAATTGGCATTAAAACGGCAAGAGCCACTAAAGATTGAATAGTTGCGTCAAAAATACCAATAACTAAAGAAGCTAAAACAGCTGTAATTAGATTTATACCAAGCCAAATAGCTCTATTTCTTCCAATTAAATAAATACTCTCTTCATGCTCAGCATCATCACTAACCCCAGCAAGGCTATAAAGTTGTTTAGTATCTATTTGTTGAATAATATCATGAATATCATCATGTGTGATTCTTCCAAGAAGCTTATTGTCTGAATCTACAACAGCTAAGGCACTTAAGTTATAATTTGTAAACATATCAACAGCATCTTCAATATCTTCTTTATCATTTAAACTATAATTTGTAAATTTTTCTTCTGGAATATCTTTATATTTTAAATCATGTTCAAATAAGATAAGCTCTTCTAAACCAATCGAGCCTATAAATTTTCCATCTGTAGTTACTATATGTGCATGAAAAATATTATCTAAATCATCATTTTGTTTTAATTCTCTTAATCTTTTTAATGAATCACCTATATTTTCATCTAAAGAGGCTTTAAATAGCTCATTTTGCATATAAGCACCAGCTTGATTCTCTTCATAAGAGTTCAAGTGTCTTATTATCTTTTTATCTTCTTCATTTAATTTTGAAAGAATTGTTTCTGCTAACTCTTCATCATTTTGTGAAATATTATAAATAAGCATACTGGCATCATCACTATCCATTTTAGATGTGATGTTTGCAATTTTGTTATCACTTAAGATATCTGAAATTTCTTCTTGAACATAATTGGGCATTTCACATAAAATCTCAGCAAATAGTTCACTGGGCATCTTTTTACATACAAATTCATAATCATCTTCACTTATTTCTCTTAAATCCAATAATTCTTGGGCTAAGTCATAAGGGTGACCTTCATACTTGTCATTTTTGAAATCTGCGATTACTCCTAAAAAGTACTCTTTTGTAAATTGTGTTTCTGTTATATTTGCCATATTAAAGCCACTTCTTCTTTTTAAATATAATATATTGGATACTTACAATTGCTATTAACATTAAAGAAAATATTAAAAATGCATTCTCATTTTGAGAACCTGGTATTCCTCCTATATTGATTCCTAAAAGTCCTGTTAAAAAACTCAAAGGTAAAAATATTGCTGAAATAATAGAAAGTACATACATTTTTTTATTCATTTGATCACTAAGCATATTTGATAATTCTTCTTGAATTAAAGCAACTTTATCTCTAATAGTATCGAGCTCTTCAATATGTCTTAATAATTGATCATTTGTTTCTCTTAACTCTAATCTCTCATATTCATTTATCCAAGTAATCTTATCATGATAAAGTTTATTCATAGCTTCTTTTTGCGGGAAAAGGTATCTTCTTAAAATAATTGCTTCTCTTCTTATTGATAAAATTTCATTTCTGAACTTTATATCGCTTGAATCAATAATATTTTCTTCTAAAAAATCTGCTCTATCTTCTATTTGATCTATTATATCTTCCATTCTATCAGTAATTCTATATGTTAAATCTATTAAAAATTCAGAAGAGCTTTTTGGTCCAGTTCCTTTTTTTAGACTCTCTTGTAATTCACCTATAGATAAAAGATTTCTTTTTCTTGTACTTATTATTAAAGTTGGTGAAATAAATAAACGAATAGAGACCATATCTTCAGGTTTAGAACCAGGATTTAAATTTACACCTCTTAGAGCAATTAATAAGGAATCATCTAAAATAGTAGTTCTAGGTCTTGTTTCTTCTGCTAAAAGTGCATCAATTGCAATTGAATCTATATTACTTCTATTTGTAATCCAATCAATAGCTTGAGGACTTGAGTAATCAAAATGCAACCATAAAAGTTTATCTGTTCTATCAACTGTATCAATTTCTTCATAGCTAAGCTCTTGTGCTTTGCCTTTTTTATCAAGTAAATAAGCTTCTACTGGTCTGTTATTTATCATATATCTAACCTTTAAATTATAGAATAAACTATTTCAGTTTTATTTTTTTGTTTTTTTATCTCTTCAATTTTTAGGTTATCAATTTGCATATTCATTAATTCATCTATTGTTTTTATATTATTAATAGATAAAAGTTTTAAAATAACTCCCCTATAAGCTTTTGCCCAGTGACTTACTACTTTACCATCTTTTATAAATTTCATAGTTGTATATGCTTTATTTATTTTGTAGAATTTTTCATAAAATCCCGCACGTAAGTCTATAATATCTTCATTTTCTAAGTATTCATCTAAAGTTTGTGAAAAATTGTCATTATAAAATTTCTCTATTTTTAGATTATTAAACGTCTCACCTTGTTTTAGTTTGTAATCAGGCAAAAAATCCCCTGAACTAATAGGTCCAAAAAGATTTGAGAAAATTAATACATTATTATCAATATAATCTTGTTCATTTTTATTTAGTTTGCAATACTCCAAATAATCAAAAGCAACACCATCATATCTATTGATTGCTTTCATTATTTTACTTTTTGATAAATCCTGCGAATATTGTTTTATTACATCTTCTTTTTTTGTTCCAAAAATTTTTATTAACTGCTCATTTGATGCATTTAAAATAAAATCTTTATATTGATTTACCATTTCCATTCTTTTATCAAATAGTTCCGGAAAAATAAAACTACTTTTATCAAATATTTTTTCAATTCCACCTGATACTTTTGTTTCACTTGGAGAAAATAGTATTTTCATTTTTATCCTTAATTCATAAATTGGCCATTAACATAAAGCCATTTTTCATCTATTTTTAGAAATCTGCTTTTTTCACAAAATGAAACATCATTTCCATCTTGAAATAAGGTAACTTTAAATGTTACAAAACTTTGTGTTTGTTCATCTATAAACTCTAAAATTTCTAATTTCTCAAATTTTGTATTTTTACAAAAATCTAATATATCTTCATTCCAAGATTTTATATCACTTTTAAAATCAACATTATCTTTATGTGTTGTAGAAATTATATATTCACTTTTTCCTACAGTAAATGCACAATATCTTGATTTCATTAATTCAAGTGCAGTTTTTGGTAAAGTTATATTATCGTGAAAAGGTTTGCAACATTTTTTGTATTTTTTTTGTGAGCCACAAGGACAAGTGTCATTAACAGAAAACTTCAAAATAGACCTTTAGAGAATTTTTATGGGATTCTATCATAATTGAAGTAAAAACCAAAGTAAGGGCTTTCCCCCTACTTTAGAGTTATTTTTTTGGTAGTAAATCTTCTTTTTTCATCTCTTTTTTCATATTATCAGATTTTTTACTCACTTTTTCTTTTGTAGTTTTATTTGCTTTTTCAATATTTGAAACTATACTATTTCCAAAACCTTTTATATTCTTCAAATCTTCAGGAGAATTGATTTTATTCGTTTTTCTATACTCGATAATCTGATCAGCTTTTTTATCACCAATACCTTTGATACCCATTAACTCTTCTTTTGTAGCTGTTTGCAGATTTAGTGCAGCCAACATAAAAGATACACTTAGCATTAATAATGCAACAATCTTTTTCATTCCTTATCTCCTATAAATAATTTAATTAATTATACATAAATTTATTTAAAA
>JAHIWE010000079.1 GCA_018816105.1 bacterium
AACTATTGAGTTTTTTTATACAAAGATTGAATAATTCAAATAATAAAAACATGGAGCATATTTAATGAGAAGAGTTGTTGTAACGGGTATTGGTACTATTAATTCTACAGGACATAATGTAAAAGATTCTTTTGAAGCTGTTGTAAATGGTGTTTGTGGTATTGATACTATAACACTATTTGATGCAAGTGAATTTTCTGTAAAAATTGCTGGTGAAGTAAAAGATTTTGATCCTACAACGGTTATGGACAAAAAAGAAGTAAAAAAAGCTGATAGATTTATTCAATTAGGTATTAAAGCAGCGCATGAAGCTATGATAGATTCAGGTTATGTAAGTGCTGAGAATAAAAAAGTTGATAGCTCAATTGCTGATAGATTTGGAATTATTTCAGGTTCAGGAATTGGTGGATTATCTACAATTGAAAGAAACTCTGTTGTTTGTGAAACAAAAGGTTCAAGAAAAGTTTCTCCTTTCTTTATTCCTTCATCACTGGCAAATATGTTAAGTGGGTTTATTTCTATTGAACATAATTTAAGAGGACCATCTTTATCTCACGTTACAGCTTGTGCTGCCTCTACACATGCATTAAATGATGCTGTAAAAACTATTATGATAGGTGGAGCAGACAGAATTTTAGTAGTTGGTGCAGAATCAGCTATTTGTGGAGCTGGAGTTGCAGGATTTGCGGCGATGAAAGCTTTATCTACAAGAAATGATGATCCTAAAAAATCATCAAGACCATTTGATACAGATAGAGATGGATTTGTAATGGGTGAAGGTGCAGGAGCACTTGTGGTTGAAGATTTAGAATTAGCACTTGCTCGTGGAGCTAAAATCTATGCTGAAATCATTGGATTTGGTGAGTCAGGTGATGCAAATCATATCACTGCACCTGTTATGGATGGCCCATTAAGAGCTATGCAAGCAGCATTTGAAATGGCTAAAAATATAACTGGAGAATATCCAAAAATCGATTATATCAATGCACATGGAACATCAACTCCAGTTGGTGATAAAAATGAAACTGCTGCGATTAAAGCATTATTTGGTGGAAAAGAGAGTGCTCCTTTAGTATCTTCTACAAAAGGTCAAATTGGACATTGTTTAGGTGCAGCTGGTGCAATTGAAGCAATTTTCACAATTAAAGCTTTAAATGAGGGAATTATTCCTCCAACAATTAATATTGAAAATCAAGATCCAGAATGTGATTTAGATTATGTTGCAAACGTTGCTAGAAAAGTAGATTTAACAACTGTAATGAGCAATAATTTTGGTTTTGGTGGAACTAATGGTTCTGTTATTTTTAAAAAATATACAAAATAATTAAAAACAAACCTAAGATAAAAGAGCTAGTTATTTAATTAGCTCTTTTTTTTTTAAAAGGGAAAACATTGGCAGCTTACTTAGAATTTGAAGATAAAATCAAAAAAATCGAAGACGATATTATAATAGCTAAAACAAAAGCAGATGAACATGCTGTTGAGATTTTAGAAAAAAAATTAGAAAAAGAAGTTGAGAAAACTTTCAAAAACTTAAGTGATTATCAAAAACTTCAACTTGCACGTCATCCAGACAGACCTTATTCAATGGATTATATCAATGGACTATTGACTGATGCTTATGAAATTCATGGTGATAGACATTATGTAGATGATCATGCAATTGTTTGCTACTTGGGATTTATTGGTACTCAAAAAGTACTAGTAATTGGAGAGCAAAAAGGTAGAGGTACTAAAGATAAACTTTATAGAAACTTTGGAATGCCAAGTCCTGAAGGATATAGAAAAGCTTTAAGAGCTGCAAAAATGGCTGATAAATTCCAAATTCCAATTTTAATGCTTGTGGACACTCCGGGTGCATATCCAGGGATTGGAGCTGAAGAAAGAAATCAATCTGAAGCAATAGCAAGAAACTTATATGAATTTGCTGACTTAACAACACCTACTGTATCAATTGTAATTGGTGAAGGTGGTTCTGGTGGAGCATTAGCAATTTCAGTTGCTGATAAATTAGCAATGATGAGATATTCTGTTTATGCAGTTATTTCACCTGAGGGTTGTAGTGCTATTTTATGGAATGATCCAACTAAAGTTGAAACAGCAGCAAATGCACTAAAAATTACAGCTGAAAATTTAAAAGAGTTAAATCTAATTGATGATGTAATAAATGAACCATTAATTGGTGCTCATAGAAAAAAAGAAGAAGCTATTCAAGCTTTAAAAGAGTATTTTCTAACTTCGTTAGAAGAGTTAAAACAATTAACTCCAGCTCAAAGATATGAAAAAAAATATGAAAAAATTATGAATTTAGGTTCTTTTTTAGAGAAATAAAAATCATAAATCAAACAAGAAGTTATAAACTTCTTGTTAGCTATATTATCTAACTAATCTTCCAACTGGTTCTCCACCAATTAAATGAAAATGTAAATGATGTACTTCTTGGCCACCATCATCCCCAATATTTGTAATTAGTCTATAACCACTTTGTCGAACATCTAGTTTTGATGCAACTTTTTGAATAAATTCAGTCATTCCTGCCATAATTTTAGGTGGCATAACGTCAAAAGAATCATAATGCTCTTTTGGAATAATTAAAACATGAATTTTTCTTGTTGGATTGATATCATTAAATGCTAAAAAATTTTCGTCTTCTAAAATAGTTTGATTTGGTATTTCACCTTTTACAATCTTACAGAATATACACATTATTTTTCCTTGAAATTAAATAGTAAAATATTATAACCAAACTCTAATAAATCTTTAAGTATAATCCCAAAAATACAGATACAAATAATTTATTTACAAAATAATTATTCTAAAATTTAGGGAGAAAAAAGTGACACAGTGGATTGAAAAAATAACCAATGCAGCATCACTTGAAGAGTTAGAAAACTTAAGAATTGATACTTTAGGTAAAAAAGGTGTTCTAACTTTAGAATTTGCAAAAATGAAGAGTGTTCCAAATGAAGAAAAAAAAGCATTTGCAGAAAATCTAAATGAGCAAAAAACTTTAATCACAGATGCAATTGAAGCAAAAAAAGAGATTTTAGAAAAAGAAGCTTTACATAAAAAATTAGAAGCTGAAAAAATCGATGTAACAAGATTTAACAATGACTTATCATGTGGAGCAACTCATCCTGTTGTTGAAACAATGGATAGAATTATTAGATATTTTCAAAATCTTAATTTTGCAGTTGAAGAAGGTCCACTTGTTGAAGATGACTTTCATAACTTTGAAGCACTAAATCTTCCTAAATATCACCCTGCTCGTGATATGCAAGATACTTTTTATAACAAAGATTATACCTTATTAAGAACTCATACATCTCCTGTTCAAATAAGAACAATGTTAACTCAAAAAACTCCTATTAGAATGATTGCTCCAGGGACTGTTTTTAGAAGAGATTTTGATATTACTCACACTCCAATGTTTCATCAAATTGAAGCATTAGTTGTAGACGAAGCTGATAAAGTTTCATTTGCAAATTTAAAACATGTTTTAGTTGAATTTTTACAACATATGTTTGGTGATGTTGAAGTAAGATTCAGACCTTCATTTTTCCCATTTACAGAACCTTCAGCTGAAGTTGATATCTCTTGCGTATTTTGTAAGGGTGATGGATGTAGAGTTTGTTCACAAACAGGATGGCTTGAAGTTTTAGGTTGTGGTATTGTTGATGAAAATGTATTTAAAGCAGTTGGTTATGAAAACAAATCAGGATATGCTTTTGGATTAGGTGTTGAAAGATTCGCAATGCTTATTCACAATATTGGAGATTTAAGATCACTATTTGAGAGTGATACAAGACTATTAGGACAATTCAAATGATAATTACTAGAACTTGGTTAGAAGAATTTATTGATATTTCGAAAATTTCAACAGATGAAATTTGTAAAACATTAAACTCAATTGGACTTGAAGTTGATAGTGTTGAAAAATTATCTATTGCACCGAAAGTTGTTGTTGGAAAAGTATTAGAAAAAGTTAAACATCCAGATGCTGATAAATTAAATATTTGTCAAGTTGATATTGGAGATCAAACTGTTCAAATAGTTTGTGGCGCTAAAAATGTAGATGCTGGGCAATTTGTACCTGTTGCTATTGTTGGTTGTGATTTAGGAAATGATTTTATTATTAAAGCTGCAAAACTAAGAGGTGTTGAATCAAATGGTATGATTTGTTCATCAACAGAACTTGGACTTGCAAAATTAAATGATGGTATTTTAGAACTTGATGACTCTATTGGAGAATTAATTTTAGGAAAAGAGTTAAGAGAATATTCAAAATTAACTGATGAAGTTATTGAAATCGGATTAACTGCAAATAGAAGTGATTGTTTAAGTATTTATGGGATTGCTAGAGAATTAGGTGCATTTTATAATATTCCAATGATAGAACTTGACAAACAATTGAAACTTAATGATTTAGGTATTGGTCAAGTTTTAGAAGTTGAATGCGATAGTAATGTTGATGCATCTTTAATGTTTAAAGCAGTAGATTTTACAAACTTTAAGTTAAATGTCTTACATAGATTAAGAACTGGTATTTTAGGTAAATATCAAGACGCTAATGATGTAAAAAATGTTTTAACTTATGCTACTCATACAACAGGTGTTATCTTAAATGCTTATTCAAAAGAAAAAACTATTAAAAACAATAACTTAAATGTATTAAAAATAAAAAAAGACGAGCAAGGTTTTGATAATGCTTATGGAATTGAGCAATTAAGTAAAATTTGTGTTGAGCATAATGAAATTGATTTAAATGATACAAACTTTATTGTTGAAGCATCTTATATTAATCCTGAATTTATATCTAAAAAAGTATTTGAAACTAAAATAAAAACAGGTGAAGTTTATTATAAAGCATCAAGAGGAAGTGAACCAGATATCGAATTTGGAATTGATTACTTCTCATCTTTTGTTTCAAAATTTGGTGGATCAATTTACAGAGGGAATGAAACATTTATAGAAGACAAAGAAAAATTAACTTTAGATATAAGTGTTAGAAAAATTAATGCAATAATTGGACAAGAAATTCCTAAGATTGAAATTGAAAGAATTCTTGTTTCTTTAGGTTGTGAAATAAAAGATGCACTTGACAATGTATTAGTTATAAAAGTACCGCACTTTAGACATGATATTAAAAACGTAGCAGATATAACAGAAGAGATTGTAAGAATAATAGGAATTGATAATATTATTGCAAAACCTTTACAAATTGATGAAGTAAATAGAGTAAATAAAACATCTAATGACTTAATCAAAAAAAATAAATTAAGATTCAAAGCAATTGAAAATGGTTTTTATGAAACATTAACTTATGTATTTTCATCAAAAGAAAATTTACAAAAATATGGTTTTAAAACTGTTAAAGATGAGTTAGAATTAATAAATCCCATTGTAAAAGAATTAAATACATATAGAACTACTATACTTTTAAACTTAGTAGAAGCATGTGCAAATAACTTCAAAGTAGGAGCTAGATCAACTGCATTTTTTGAAATCGGAACTGTTTTTGATGAAAATAGAGCTGAAAGCAAAAAAATTGCATTTATTCAAACAGGAAGCTCTGAATCTGAAGATGTTTCAAATGCAGGGAAACCAAAAAATATTGATTTTTTCTCTTTTTCTAAGAAAGTATTAAATACTATTGGAAAATTTGATTTAGAACCAATGACAGATATTGATAATAATTTTATTCATCCATTTCAAAATGCTAATGTATTAATAGATGGAGTTGTAGTTGGTTATATTTGCAAATTACATCCAAGTGTTTGTACAGATTTTGATTTAAATGATACTTTTGTTGCTCAAATTGATTTTGAAGCTATAAAAAATGATATTGTAAAAACAACATCTTATTCAAAATTCCAATCTTCTAAAAAAGATTTAAGTATTATTGCGCCAAAATCTTTAGAGTATAGGGAAATTAAAAGAGCTATTAATTCATTAAATAATTCAACTATAAAACAATTTAATTTAATTGATATTTACCATGATGAAAAATTAGGTGATAATGAAAGTTTAACAATTAGATTTGTTTTACAAAATGATGAAAAAACGATGGAAGATGAAGATATTACAAGTACAATGAATTCAATTTTAGATGTATTAAATGAAAAATTATCTATAGGTTTAAGATAATAAATTAAAAGGAAAAAAGTGGAAAAGTTTGCTATAAAAAAATTAATAAAAGCATTTGATATAGAAATAGACTCAATTGCAAGTGATAAATCCATATCACATAGATGTGCTATGTTTTCACTTTTTTCAAATGAAACTTCATATATTAAAAACTATTTAACAGCTGAAGATACACTAAACACATTAAGTATAGTAGAGCAATTAGGTGCCATTATAAAAAGAGATGGATCTAGTGTTGAAATAACTCCAACTCAAACTTTAACAGAACCTTCAAATGTACTTGATTGTGGAAACTCTGGAACTGCAATGAGATTGTTTTGTGGACTACTAGCTAGTGTTGATGGAGCATTTACATTAACAGGTGATAAATATCTAAGAAATAGACCTATGAAAAGAGTTGCTGATCCTTTAAGAAGTATTGGTGCATTAATTGATGGAAGAGAACATGGAAATAAAGCTCCTTTATTTATTAGAGGTGTTAAAAAGTTACAACCATTTACTTACCATTCTCCTGTTGATTCAGCACAAGTTAAATCGGCAATGATTCTAGCGGCTCTTAGAGCAGATGGTATATCAAAATATAAAGAAAACGAACTTACACGTGATCACACAGAACGAATGCTTAAAGGAATGGGAGCTAAGCTTGAAAATGATAGTGATGGATATATAAATATTCATCCACTTGAAGGTCATTTAAAACCTTTAAATATTACAGTTCCAACAGATCCTTCTTCTGCATTTTTCTTTGCACTTGCTGCTGCTATTACTCCAAAGGCAAGAGTTTTAATAAAAAATGTAACTTTAAACCCCACAAGAATTGAAGCATATAAAGTTCTAAAAAGAATGGGTGCAATTGTAAACTTTATTGAAAAAGAAAATGTTTATGAGCCAATTGGAGATATTGAAGTTATTAATAATGAACTAAATGGTGTAGACGTAAGTGAAAATATTTCATGGTTAATTGATGAATTACCAGCTTTATCAATAGCAATGTCACTAGCAAAAGGGAACTCTAAAGTTTCAAATGCAAAAGAGCTTAGAGTTAAAGAATCAGATAGAATTTCTGCTGTTGTAGATAATCTAAAACTTTGTGGTGTTAAATATACAGAGTTTGATGATGGATATGAAATTATTGGTGGAACAATAAATAAAGCAGTAATAAATTCACAAGGTGATCATAGAATTGCAATGAGTTTTGCAATAGCTGGACTAAATTGTGATATGGAAATTGAAGATATTCAATGTATTGAAACATCATTTCCAAATTTTAAAGAAATATTAGACTCATTATATTAAGAACAACTCCTTGTTCTCTTTAGATTTTCTCAAAGAGAGTGCAAGCACAGACTTCTTTAAAAGTGGTTCTACTCCTTGTTAAAAGAAGTTATAAAAGAAAGGTCCATATAAAGGTATCCTTAAAAAATCATTTTTTAAGGCACCAATATTGGGACAATTTTAAGGATAAATAATGAAAGTAAAATTAGCATCAAATTATGGATTTTGTTTCGGAGTTAAAAGAGCTATAAAAATAGCAGAAGATTATAAAAATTCTTCAACAATGGGACCATTAATTCATAATCAAGATGAAATAAACAGATTAAAAAATGATTTTAACGTTGGTTTATATACAAATTTAAGTGATGTAAAAGATAACGATACAATAATTATTAGAACACATGGTATTCCAAAAGATGATTTAAAAAATTTAAGAGCACAAAAAGCAAAAGTTATAAATGCTACTTGTCCTTTTGTTACAACGCCTCAACAAATTGTTAAAAAAATGTCTAAAGAAGGTTACTCAATCTTGATATTTGGTGATAGTGATCATCCTGAAGTTAAAGGTGTCCAATCTTATGGTGAAGATCAAAATGATGTTCATATTATATTAGAACCATCTGATATTGATAAATTAACATTTAAAAATAGTAAGATTGCAACGGTTGCACAAACAACAAAAAAGAAAGAAAAATATCTTGAAATTGTTAATGCACTAATCTTAAAAAACAAAGAAGTAAGAGTATTTAATACAATTTGTGATGCAACTTTTGAGAACCAAGATGCAGCAAGAGACCTATCAAAAGAAGTGGATGTTATGATAGTAATTGGTGGTAAAAACTCATCAAATACTAAACAATTACACTCTATTTGTTTAGAAAATTGTAAAGATTCTTATCTAATTGAAAATGATACAGAACTTGAAAAATCATGGTTTTTGAATAAAAAATTATGTGGAATAACAGCCGGAGCAAGCACACCTGACTGGATTATTCAGCAAGTTATAGAGCAAATTGAGTCATTTAACTAAGTCTTTTTAAGCCATTTTTTTGTATAATCGTTCTATTTAATAAAACTGGTAAATATGAAGGAATAAAATGGGTATCGAAGATATTGATTTAGGTGAAGACTTTGATTTTGAGCAAATGCTTAATGAGTCTTTTGAGAATGCAGAAAATAATTCTGTGGTTGAAGGTGTAATTGTTGAAATTAATAGTGAAAGAGTTCTAGTTGACGTTGGTCAAAAAATAGAAGGTCAGTTAAATATTTCTGAAATTACAATTGGTGGTGAAGTAAAATATAATGTTGGTGACACAATTCCTGTTATGTTAATGGGTTCAAGAGGTGAGAGACCAAGTATTTCACATAAAAAAGTTTTACAAAAAGAAAAATTCGATGCGTTTGAAAAAGCACATGGTGAAGATTTCGAAGATGTTACAATTGAAG
>JAHIWE010000009.1 GCA_018816105.1 bacterium
ATTATAATAAGAAGTACAATAGGGTAGGTCATTTATGGCAAGATAGGTTTAAGTCATGGTATGTGTTAAATGAAAACTATTTGTATATTTTATATAAATATATAGAATCAAACCCAGTGAAAGCAAATATGACAAATACTATAGGAGTTTATAAATACTCATCTTCTTATTCAATACTAAATAACTGTATAGAAAAGTGTTTGGATAAATCTTTTATAATAAGAGATTTTTCAGTAAAGGAATTAGCTATGTTTTTATCAATACCTTTAGATAGTGAAGAAATTAAAAATATAAATAGTATTCATAAAGAAAAACTTAAAATGGAAGATGAGAAAATAGTAAGAGAAAAAGAAAAAAGTTTAAATGATATATTTATGAATATTAATACCAAAGAAGAAAGAAATAGAAAAATCAAGTATGCTTTCTATCATGGATATAAACAAAGTGAGATTTCAAGATATTTAGAAATATCTTCGTCTAGTGTATCAAAAATTATTAAGGAGACTTAAAAGTGGTAATTCATGACCTGACCCTTTTGTCTTTTGTATTGTAATTAAATTTTAAATTTAATTACAAAATATTTAATGTATTTAAAATTTTTTTAGCTATAATCAAAATCACTTACAATAGAAGGAAAAAGGTAGTAATTTACCTTAAGATAATTTGCATCAATTTACAATAACAGACAAAATAAAACAATTAGATATACAAGACATAAAAGAGAATTTATTTCATTATTCATACGATAGTAAAAGTTTAAAATCTTTAGTTAAAAGTAACACATCAAAAGAAGATATTTCATACATTTCAGCTTATAGCAGTTTCAAAGGTGAAGTGTATGAAAATATTGTTTATGAACTTTTGCTACAGTACGCTTTAGAAGAGAGTGAAATTACACGATTTGTGTTAAAAGGTCCTTACCAAGATAAAGAGAATTTATATATAAAAAGTGGACTTTTAATAGATAGAAGTTCTCAAATAGTTTATAAATCAGCTTACAAAGATATAAGTGAGTTTGATGCTTTATTTTTTACAAAAGATTCATTATATTTTGTAGAGATGAGTACTTCAAAAAAAACTTCAAGCTTAAATAAAAGATTAGCAAAAAAATATGCTCTTTTAAAGATGATTTTCCCAACATTGAATATAAATGCTTTAATAGTTGTAACAAAAGGTTCAGTTGGATTACGAAACTTTCCTACCTACGCAACTATTTGGTTAACAAACGATTTAGAAGATGAAGAGTTAATTGAAAAAATCATATTTGCTAAAAAAGTAAAAAATGATGTTCAGACTTTGAAGCCTCCTAGAAATAATAAGTTTGTAGAAGCATTAAAAGTAAAATATAAAAAATTCCAATATTTTCCTACTTTGGAATGGATTTTAAATAAATCAAGAGAAAATCCTAAGTTTCCTGTTGATTTGAAGTTCTTTTCATCTGCTAAACTTGGTCTTTATTTTGATATTTTTACAAAACTTTATATAGGTTATATTACAACTGAAGAGTTTTTGACTTTTTATGAAGATTTTAATTTAAAAATAAAATCTGATCGAATAATTGTAACTATTGAAAAAGTTAATCAAACACAATTAGATATAGTTTATTACGCAAAAGAAACAAATGGTAAACTAAAAAGAATAAGACTTGAAGAGAATAATATTTCAGTAAAAGATAAAGAACTAGATGGTTTCACAAATGCTGAAGTTAGATTTTTTATGAAAGTATTAGAAGAAAAACATCATTTAACTGTTGATAATGTAAAACATATTTTGAATAATATGTCTTTAATAAAATAAAAATATGGTATAATTTACGTTAAAATTTTAAAAAGGATTAACTCAATGAATTTAACTGACTCCTATCGTAGGCGTGTTTTAATTTATTCTCAAAATATGGGGCTTACAATATGACCCTTTTAATTACATATCTTCTTATAGCTTTGCTTGTTTCTTTTTTGTGTTCTATTCTAGAATCTGTTTTACTTTCAAGTACACCTTCTTATATAGAATCTTTAGGTAAAAAAAATAATTCATCAACTGTTGAAATGTTAAAAGATTTAAAATCAAATACTGATAGATCAGTTTCTTCAATATTGATATTAAATAACTTTGCCTTGATTTTAGGAGCAGCAGGTGTTGGTGCACAAGCACAAATACTATTTGGTGAAAAAATGGAAACAATAATTGCTGTTGTTTTAGCATTAAGTCTTCTTTATGTTTCTGAAATAATTCCAAAAACAATTGGTACTATTTATTGGAAAAAACTATTAATACCATCTGCGCATTTAATAAATTTTTTAATAAAACTTTTATATCCACTTGTTTGGATTTCTCTATTTCTTACAAATACTCTTTCAAAAGGGAAAATAAAAGAATCGAGTTTTTCAAGAGATGAAATCATGGCAGCTGTTACAATGGGAGAGAGAGAAGGTTCGATTCTTTCAAAAGAGAGTGCTTTAATTGAAAATCTTTTCAAATTAAAAAATATTAAAACAAAAGATATTATGACTCCAAGAAGTGTTGTTTTTGCTTTTAAATCAAGTATCACAGTTGAAGAAGCAATTGAAGATGATAAAATGTATATTCACTCAAGAATCCCTATTTATAGTGATACTATTGATGATATCATTGGAATTGTATTTAATCAAACTATTTTAGAAGAGAGTGTTGAAGAAAGAGATGATACATTATTATTGAATATTACAGTGCCAGTGCATAAAATATCTGAGAATGTGCCTGTTTCTTCATTGATTGATCAATTTATAAATAGAAAAACCCACCTTTTTATTGTTCAAGATAATTATGGACAAACAAGTGGTGTTGTGACTTTAGAAGATGCAATTGAAACTCTATTAGGTGTTGAGATTGTTGATGAAATGGATGAAGTTGAAGATATGCAAGCTTTTGCAAAAGACAAAAACAAGCAGTTCCAAGACAAAATGTTAGTTGAAAAGAAAAGACTAGCGAAAATTAGACTTGTTTAAAACAAGTCTAATTTTAAAATATTAATAATATAAACTTTTTTGAATCTTATCGTAGTTATAAATAT
Organism: bacterium; assembly: GCA_018816105.1. Classification (GTDB taxonomy): domain Bacteria; phylum Campylobacterota; class Campylobacteria; order Campylobacterales; family Arcobacteraceae; genus Aliarcobacter. Next base: position 3,050 of record JAHIWE010000009.1, read on the forward strand.
CTTCTCTAAATTGTAGTTGTCCCGCTTCATCAACCCAAGATGTTAAATAAACAATATGTACTGGAATCTTCTTACTTAATCCTATTGATTTCTCAGCTGTATCTTTTAAAATTGAATCTATTTTATCTATATTTAAACTCTTGTCTTCAAGTGCTATTGTGTTTAATAACTCTTGAGGTTTAGCCAATCTTATACATCCGTGAGAATAAGCTCTTCTAGCGTTGCTAAACAAGCTTTTTGCTGGAGTATCGTGCATATAAACTGCATGTTTATTTGGGAACATAAACTTCATTCTTCCAAGAGGATTTTCAGAGCTTGGACTTTGTGTTAATCTAAAGTTTGGCATAGAATCTAAATCTTCTAAAATAAATGCATCAATAATATCTTGAGTATTGATTTTTTCAGATTCAGGATGCCAAGATTCGTAAATATCTATTCCCTTTGAAGCTAAATAGTTTGGATCTTTTATTAGTTTTGGAATAATCTCTTTTTTTGTAATACTAGTAGGAATATTCCATTTTGGATTTAAAACAATATAAGACATCTTATCTGAGAATATTGGAGTAGGGTGTTTTCTCTCTCCTACAACTACATTCATACTCAATTTTATAGAGTCATTCTCAATTAGTTTAAGTCTAAATTCTGGAATATTTACAATTAAATATTTTTCACCTAGATCTCTTGGTAATGATCTCATTCTTTCTAGATTTATTCTAATTTGCGCTATTTTTTCATCAGCACTCATATTTAAAAATTTTTGTGTTAAAGAACCTACTATTCCATCTGCATATAAGCCATGATTTTTTTGAAAAGAGATTACAGCTGTTTTTAAATCTTCATCAAAATAGTTTTCACATGATACTGGCTCTTGAGATGTGTTATTTTGTATCACTTCTTCATTTTGCGTATTTTCATTTGTTGTATTTGGAATGAAAGTTGTATTTGTAATAATATTTTCAACACTAATTGTATTTTCACAAGTTTTTATTAACTCTTTACTTTGCGCTAATCTAGTTCTTAATGCTTTTACAACTTCTGATGTATCACCAATTCTAAGACTTTTTATTTCTGGTACTTTTGCATAACCACCACTTGCAGTTATAGCTTCTAAATCATTAATTGCTAAAATTAGTTTTTCTACATTTGGATAATTAAAATCAACTTCTTTAAATACTCTTGATAAATCATTATTTTCGATAGCTTCTTTTAAAAGTACTTTAGGATTTTTAATTAAACTATATTTATCCCATTGAGCATTTATTTCTGTTTCTTTTTTTATCATTTTGAGTTTTTCATCAAAAGCTTTCCAGTCTATAGAGCCTTTTAAAATATAATTCATATACTTATCATATAGCTCAGTTATCATAAAATCAATGGCTACTAAACTTTCTTGAGTTTTGTTTGAGTCATTATTAAGTTGTGTTAATTTTTCTACTACTTCATTTAGTTTAAAGATTTTATTAACATGAGGTTTTAATACTGGATCGTTTTTGATTTTTTCAAGAAGTGAAAGGGCTATTTCTTTTATGCCATTTTCATTCATCCAATAAAGTTCGTAATTATTGTGTTGATAATACTCTTTTAGTGTTTTTTTATTTATTAAAAGAGCTTGATACTCTTTTTCTAAAATATTTTTTGAAATTTTTTCTAAATCTTTTTTAAGAAAGATTTTTTCTTTTGTTTGCGTTTCATTCTCTATGATATTTGCTGATAAATAACCATTTAATATAGCTAGAGTAACAACAATAAACTTTAGTCTGTTCATTAAAATAATCTCCGAAATAATACTTGTGTTTTAAATATATATAAAATACCCAAATTATGATTAAAACTTATAATAAAGAATATTTTTTCTATTAAAAGTTTATAAAATTATCCTATTTGTAATTATTAAATAGATTTCTTAAATGCTGGTTTGTATCTTATATTATTTTCATCAAAAGCATATTTTACTTGATAATCAACCATCTTTTTAAATGGAATAAGGAAGTTTTCCAATGATTTACTAGGAATATTTTCATTTTCATGAAAATTTAGTTGTTCAAGTACACATAAAGTAGATTCTATAGTAGATAAGCAGTATTGATTTGGTTGTGTTTTTATTTTAAATTGTGATGATTTATCATGTTCAAAACTAATTTTTCTTAGATTTTGAAGATTTTTGCTTAGTCTTAGCATTTTTTTTGAACAAGGCCATGTTGAGTCTATTATAAAAACTAAAGATTTCTTTTCACAAGGAAGCTTTTGTATATTTAGTTTTATACTATTAGTATCAGGATATAAAACATAAGGTTCATAATTTTTATCATTTAAAAGTTCATTTACTCTTTTATGATTTGTAAAATCAATTCCCACATGTAGCTCACAGTTTTCCAAAGAGTTATTTGTCATATGACCTGTTCCATTTTTTGTTTTTCTAAACTCTTTTGGATGCATTAAAATAACAAATTTTGTTTGTGTTTTTATAGGATTTACTATAAATTCACAAATACATGATGATTTTGGTCTATAACATTTATAACATATTTCTCTATTTTCAAGCTCTAGCAATTCTTCTACTTTTTTATTTTTTGCAAATTATAGTCAAATCATTATTACATTTATAGAAAACTTGGATTAAATGAATATAATTGCATAAAATTTAAAATAAGAGAATTTATGATTATATTAGAAGCAATAGGTGCAATTTTTTCAATAATGGGGGCTTATTTAATGTCTTTAAGCTCAAAAAAAGATACAAAACCACTGTATTTAGGTTTTATATGTTTTTTTATTTCAAACCTTGCTCTTTTGACATTTTTTACATTAACAGGAAAAGTACCTGTTATTATTCAGATGGTTTTATTTTTTGTAACAGCAATTATAGGAATTTATAAATTAACGCAAAATAGAAAAAGAGATGTGAAAATCATGATTTTGGTTTTATTTATTTATATTTCAATTTTGATTTTTACAGTTTTACCTAATATGGCACAAATTGATTTTAAGATTTTATTAATAGATTTTATTGCTTCATTAATAGCAATTGTTGGAAGTTTTTTACTTTCAAGTCATAATCATATAATAAGATCTTATGCTTTTATATGTTTTTTTGTGGCTGATGTTATATTTGTATATATTGGCTATACAAATGCTTTTTACTTTTTCATGGTTCAATCTGCATTTTATTTATATACCAGTCTAAAAGGATACTCAAACACTATGAAAGAAGAAATAGAGTTATTTAAAAAAAGGATGAATTATGGAAAAAAATAG
>JAHIWE010000080.1 GCA_018816105.1 bacterium
CTTCATCGCCGATAATACTGCCGGGTCCCCTGGTGGAAACGTAGGCCGCTGCCAGCTCTTGAGTTTATTTAATTTAAGCTTTTACTTATTCATACTCTTTGAGTATTTTTAGGTAGAAGCTTTTTTTTTAGTTTGTTTTTTACAAAAGCTATTACTTTCCTTTTTTCTTTTTTTTTATCTTTTTATTCTAAAATCCCATAACCTATTCCAAATGAGTTACTTATTAAATCTTTTCCTATTTTATTTGATAATCTATTTATTAATGATTTAAAAGCAGAAAATGAAATTTCTTTTTCTGACCAAATATATTTTATAATTTCTTCATTTTGAATAAACTTATTTTTATTACTTAGAAATAATTCTAATAATCTTGATTCATTTTTTGTTAAAACAAATTTTTTAGTCGGAGTTATAATGGATTTTTCTAAATAATTGTATTTTATATCATTTTTAATAGTCGTTTTTATTTCTCCATTATTAAGAATTTGTTTTGCTGATAAATTTAAAGCATAAACTAGTTTATTAATATCAACAGGTTTTAGTAAATAATCTATAAGATTTAATTTTACTGCTTCAATTAAAACTTCAGTTTCTTTATTTTCTGTCACAACAATTATAGGTATTGTTTTATTTTTTTTTCTTAATTCTTTTATAAAAGTAATACCAAATGATTCTTTTAAATTTATATCAATTATTATAATACTTGGAAAAGATTTTTCATATAAACTTTTTGCATAAGATAATGAGTTTGTATGTAAGACATTTCTAAAAAAAATATTTAGTATATTTTCGATTTTTTTGTAAGAATTATCTGTTTCTGAGATAAATAGAACATCGAGTTGTTTTAATATTTTTTTTAGTGATAAGTTCATAAATTATTATATCATATAAAAATAAGATATTTCAAAAATGAAACTAATTTGCAACTACTTTTTATATATTATTAGATAATAAAATAATTCATTAATTAAAAGGCTATTAAATGATTTCTATAAATAAATACGGTCAGACTCTGGACTTGTCAAAAGTAGTTGAAGTAAATGGTAAAAAAACATTTTCTTTAGATGGTTTAGTTGTTGATAAATCACTTATCATTGAAGTACCAAAAGGTACAAAATTTAGTACTTCATTACAAGAAGATGATTTAAAAATTGAATTTAAAGATGCTGATGGAAAAATCTTTGAATTAATTCTTAAAAATATGGCTAACTTATTAGCACAAAATGATGGAACTCAACTAGTTGAAATTGTACAAGCTGATGATAATAAAGTATTAGCAAGTATTACTGATATTACTTCTGCACTTGAAGCAGCAGCAGCAGGACCTGCAGGGCCAGCTGCGGGTGCTAATACAAATTCTGATAGTGCAGCAAATTCTGGGTTAAATAATGATGAATTAAATTTACAAAATTCAATTTATGATAATGCAAGAATAACTCAAAATTTACAAAATACAGGTCCTGAAGCAGCTTTAATAAACCCTAATAGCGAACCTATTATTGGAGTAATTACAGATCAAACTGTTGATGAAGATAATACTCTTTTAATTCCTTTTACTGCAATTGATGCTAATAATGATCCTTTAACATCAACTGGTACTGCTTTAAATGGAACAGTAACTATTGTTGGTAATGTAATTACATATGTTCCAAATCTTAATTTTAATGGTAATGATACGATTACATTAACAGTAAATGATGGAAGAGTTAGTGTTGTAAGAACAATTGCTGTAACTGTAAATCCTGTGAATGATGTACCAACAATAAGCGCAGATGCAACAACAGTAATAGAAGATGCAGCAGCATTATTAACAACTGGTGGAAAAATAAATGTAGTTGATGTAGATGTTGGTGAATCGTTTGTAACACCACAAACAAATATAGTAGGATTATATGGAACTTTTTCTATAGATGAAAATGGTGTATGGACATATTCAGCAGATAATACTCAAAGTGCAATTCAATCACTAGGTGTAACCGAGACATTAACAGAAACATTTGCTGTTGTTTCAAAAGATGGAACTGCTACAAGTAATGTTGTTGTTACTATTCAAGGTACGAATGATAGACCAACAATCCTTGATGTACAAATAAATGCAGTTGCAGAAGAATTAGGTGAAACAATAGGAACACAAGTTATTCATACTGGTGATTTAAACGTAACTGATGTAGATGTTAATGATACACATACATTTGCAGTATCAACACCAATATCATATTCGATATTAGACCAAAATGGTGTAGTAGTAAATAGTCTTATTGATGGATTATCTGTGACAATCCTAGATGCAGTAACAGGAACATACAAAGTTGAAGGTGATTTTGATCATTTAGCAGCAGGAGAAACAGCAACAATTACATTTGGATATATAGTAACAGATAGTTCAGGTACTGTGACTGCAACAAGTGATGAAAAAACAGTAACGTTAACAGTAACAGGAACAAATGATCAACCTGTTGTTTCAGATGTGAATGTGAATTCTACTATTACTAATAACATAGGTGTAATTAATAATTTAGGTGGAAATAATGATATTGCAACTGCATTAAATATTGATGGAACTTTTACGACTTCAATAAATTCAGATGTTGTTAATTCTGAAACAACACCATATGTTAGTATAAATGGTACAGGATCAAATGCTACTGACTGGTATAAATTTACCGTAGTTAATGCTGGAGATAGTGCTATTTTTGATATTGATTATGGTATGAATCAAGGTGGAAGTTTTGACCCGTGGCTAAATCTTTATGATGTAAATGGAAATAGAATTGCTTATAATGATGATAGTAGTATTTCAAATGGAGATGGAGGTAGTATACATAATTATGATTCATATTTAACTTATACATTTAGTACTCCTGGAACATATTATATTGAAGTTGCTAGATATTCAAATACTACAATTAATACTGGAGGTACATATACCCTTCAAGTTTCGCTAGA
>JAHIWE010000081.1 GCA_018816105.1 bacterium
AAATAAAAAAATAATTTTTTGTTTTCCATATAGGGGAGCAGGTGGTGTAAATAGCATGTTTATGCGACTCGCTTCATATTTACATAACAATAATTATGAAGTTGCATTAGTTGATTATACTGATGGAGATATGGCTATCAATAAAAAACAAGATATAGAATTGATATCATATTACGATGATAAAGAAGTTTTTATTCCTAAAAATTCAATATTGATTTTTCAAAGTATGACACCTTGGTCGATTTATCCATCACTTAAAATTCATGAAAGTACTAATATTTTTTTTATAACTACTTTATCAGCAAATTTTTACACTGTTTTACCAGGATTTTTAAGAAACATGATGTACGAAGGTGAAACTATAGCAAAATTATTTTGGAATACAATATTGAGAAGTGAATATAAAAAATCAAAGATATTTTTAGAGTTAATTGAAGCTAAAAGATCTCATGCTATTTTGGATAGTGATATTGTATGTAATCTTCAAAAAAGTATGAATATTAAATTATCTCAACCTAGAATTTTGCCACTATTTAGTCTAGATGTAGAGAAAAATCTATTTTTAGAACAATCTAAAAAAGAGAAAAATATTTTAACACTTGGTTGGGTAGGTAGAATAGCTGATTTTAAAATTACAATACTAAATCGTACAATGAGTGATACTTTTGATTATGCTAATAAAATCAAAAAAGAAATAAATTTTATTGTTGTTGGAAATGGAGAATATGAAGAAAAATTATTTGATACAACTTCGGAATATTTTAAAATTACTCGTATTTCAAATATAAAACCATCAGAACTTAATGATTTTATGTTAACTCTTGATATGTTGTTTGTAATGGGAACAACTGCACTTGATGGTGCTAAACTAGGAATTCCAACTGTTAGATTAGATTATAGCTATATGTCAATACCAAAAGATTATAAATATAAATTCTTTTATGAAGTTAAAGGGTATTCAATGGGAGAACGGATTGATAGTAAATGTTTTCAAAAAGGTAATCATACTTTGGAAGAACTATTAACTATTTACGAATTAGACAGTAAAAAACTTTCTATTGACTGTTTTGAATTTTATAAATCAAATCATTCAATTAATAAAAGCTTTGAGTTATTATTAAGTTATATAAAAGATTCTAGTTTAGTATATGAAGATATATTAAAAAGAAAATTAAATAAAAGCTTGCTTTATACATTAATGAAGTTAATAAAATGATTATTTCAGTAATAACAAAAATTGAACATAGTATAAATACTTTTAATAATAATTCATTCTTTATTAGATTTGTTTTGGCATTTGCTGTTTTTTATAGTCATATGTTTGCAATTTATGGATTAAAAGAGCCAACTTTATTGTGGGGTAATCACTCTTTAGGATGGTATGCAGTAAATGGTTTCTTTTTCATTAGTGGATTGCTAGTGGCACAAAGTTATCAAAACAGGGATGTGTACTCCTATTTAATGGCAAGATTTTTTAGAATAATGCCTGCTTATTTGGCTTCTTTAATAGTTGTTTTGGTTACTGTGTTTTTATTTAGCGATATTAAATTCAATTTTGAATGGTTTTATAAATTTTTAAAATTTTTATTTCAAAATATTATTCCTTTTGATTCTGTAAATGTTTCAATGTCTGGAACATGGTCTGATTCTGCTCAGCCAAATGCTTTAAATAATTCGCTTTGGACAATACCATTTGAAATTTTTTGTTATATTATAATCATTCCATTACTTTTATCAAACACTAAATATAGGCCTAGAATTTTTTTATTGTTTGTTATTGCTATTTTTATATATTTAAAATTACTTGGTGCTATTTCTTTTAGTCATATAAGTTTAGATTTATTGAGAGTCCTGATTTATTTTGGAATAGGTGTTACAACATATTTAATCGTAAAAGAGAAAAAAATTAATATTTATTTTTTATTTTTTTGCTCTATTTTAGTTCTATTTGAAGGAAATATAAAAGAGACAATATTAGGATATGTAGTTGTTTTGAGTATTTTATATTTTGGTTTTTATGTAAAGATGATATTTACAATCAAAAATGATTATAGCTATGGTTTGTATATCTATGCTTGGCCTATTTCTCAAGCAGCAAATGGGGGGGAATTCAAAATATCTACAATGCATTAATTGTTTCATTTGTTTGTTTATTGTTTATTTCGTGGATAAGTTGGAAATATTTAGAAAAACCAGCTTTAAAGTTAAAAAATAAAATAT
>JAHIWE010000082.1 GCA_018816105.1 bacterium
ATAAAATTATTTTTTTGTATTATTTAATCTTTTACAATAGTATGAAATCAAGGGATATCTTATTTATATTTACCAAACTCTTTATATGTTTTATCTTCAAAAATAATAAAAACCTGTTTTTCTTCTTTATCATTCTCATAAGCAGGGAGAGATAAACCAATTGAATTTGTTGGAATATTTTTAAAAAAATCTTTTATTGCTAAGCTTGGAACATTTCCTTCAAAAACATAATCATTTAAAATTGAAGTATTACATGATTGAATCTCTTTTGGTATTCCTATTTGTCTTTTAAGATTTTTTACATCTATCATAGATACTATATTTACTTCAGCAACTTCTTTTTGCATATCATCTAACCAAGATTGAGGACAGGTACTTGTAATTGGTTTAAAAATCTGAATAGTTTGAGTATCTGCGTATAAAGTAAATGAAAGCAAAGCACTTAAAATAATCTTTTGCATAAAAATCCTTCTAATATATTTGGGTATGTTTCTAGTATTTGATTTTTTAGTTCATCTATTTTCTTTAAATTAAATTCTTGATTATTAGAATTTTCATATTCAAGTATTTGATTTGCAGGATTTTTACTAAAAAATAGAATTCTATTTGATAAGTAAATAGCTTCACTTAAATCATGTGTTACTAAGATAACTGTTGTATTAAATTTTTTACATAATGTTAAAAAATCTTTTTTTAATGCTGTTGCAGTTGGATAATCGAGGGAAATAAAAGGTTCATCTAAAAATATCACTTTTGGTTTATTAATAAATGCTCTTACAAATGATACACGTCTTGACATTCCACCTGATAGATTTTTTGGATAAACATCTAAAATATCATTTAATCCCACAAGCTTTAATAGTTCATTTATTTGATTTATATCTTTGTCTTTTGAGATTATCAAAAGATTCTCTTTTATTGTAAGCCATGGGATTAATCTATGATCTTGAAAAACAAATCCAATATTTGAAGAAGAGATATTAACTTTACCTTTAAAATCTTTATCTAATGATGAAGCAATATTTAATAAGGTTGTTTTACCACAACCAGATGGTCCAATTATAGATAAAAACTCCCCTTCATTAACAAAAATTTTAATATTTTCTAATATCTTTATATCTTTGAAAAATTTCTCTTTAATATCAATTGTAATCATATTATCTCCATTTTCTCATTTTTGCTTCTATTGGATTTAAAAGTATTTTTTCTATTAAAATCACAATAAAAATAAAAGCAAAAGAGTATGCAAGAATAGAAGTAATATCAAAATCTTGGAAAAATAGTGCGATTTGAAAACCGACACCATCACTTCTTCCTAATAACTCAACCACTAAAACTATTTTCCAAACCAATGATATTGTAAGTCTTGTTGTTGCCATTATATATGGATAAATTTGTGGTAAATATATTTTTCTTATAACATCTTTTTTGGGTATTTCATAAATGTTTGCCAAGTCTAAATATTTTTTATCAATTGATTTTACACCCTCTCTAATATTTACTATTATTATTGGAACTTTATTTATAATAACTGCTAATATTGCTGAGAAATCTGTTAATCCGAACCAAATATAACAAATAATAATTGTTACAAGTGCTGGCATATTTAAACCTATTATTAAAAAAATATCTAAAAAAGAGTCAACTTTTGAGAATAATCCCATAATAATTCCTAGAAAAACGCCAATAATCATAGCAATAAAAAATGCTATAAAAACTCTTTTCAGGGTTATTGTTATATGAAAAATTAAATCTTTATTTAAAAGATGGTTGAAAAAACTTCTTAATATATCTACAACAGAGGGGAAAACATCTGTATTTGCTAATATTGAAATTGATTGCCATAATATTATAAATGCAAAAATTGATAAAAATCTATTAGAATTATTCATAGTATTTCAAGCTCTATTTTGAATCAAAATTCCAAAATATTCTATTATCCAAGAAAACACTATCTCCAACAAATTTCTCACCACCTTCTTTTAAAAGTATTTTAAATACTTTTTGTAAATCATTTATACTATTTTCATCAAACTCTTCTATAATTCCTTTTTTATAACCATTTTTTAAAGATTCAAACTCTTTATCATTTTTTACGTTCATCTGTTTTTTAATTCTAATCCATTCTTCATCACTATTTTTAAGTATTTCTTTACTCTCTTTTGAAGCTTTTAAAAAGGCATTGATTATCTCTTTATTGTTATTTGCGAACTGTGTATCAAAAGTCCAACCAACAAAAGAAACATCTTTTTGAATTTCTAATTCTTCTAATATATCTTTAATCTCTATTAATGGTTTTATATTTTTTGATTCTAGTTTTGCATTAAAATGCCAAAAATTAATTGCAGCTTCCAAAGATTTATCTTGCATTTTTTTATATAAAATGGGAGCTTGAGCAAATAAAGGATTTACAATATCTTTTAAATCTATATCATATTTACTTTTACTATATGCTCTAAATAGCAACCATGTTTTATCATAAACTCCTCCTGCAATTCCTAAGTATTTACCTTTTAAATCAAGTAAAGTATTGATATTACTATTTTCATTTACAACTAACGTACCTGTTGCTTTTGAATAAGGATAAAAACTAAAATCTTTTCCCTTTGCTTTTTGTGTATTTACCCAAATCCAATCATTTACAATCATATTTACATCTTTTGATTGTAAAGATACTAATTGGGCATTTTTTGAGGCAAGTTCAACCACATCTAAATCAAACCCATATTTTTTATCTAAGCCATGATATTTCAAAACATCTAACTCCCAATTTACAGTTCCATATGCCAACACACCTATTCGTAAATTTCCTTGTGCATACAAACCTATCATACTTACTAATGAGATTAGAATTAATTTATGTATCACTTTTTTACCCCTATGATTATTTAATAACAGAATTGTATATAAGTTTTATAGCCCAATTATAGCCATTTAATAATAATTTGGGTCGCTATAATCAGGCTATAAAATTTGTTTATAATTCCATAACAAAAAATTAAAAGGACGAGAAATGAAAAAAATTACTCTAGCATTACTTGCTACAACTATGTTGGCTTTTGGACATGGAAGTGTTACTCCTCAAGCTATTGATACACATGAATTAAAGCCACTTGGGGCTGATTGGTTAGAAGAAAATCCTTATAAAGGCGATGCAACTGCGATTAAAATTGGTAAATACGCATATAGTGAAAACTGTGCTAGATGTCATGGGTTAGATGCTATTTCTGGGGGAATTGCTCCTGATTTAAGATTTTTAGATGATGGTATTGATGGTGATGAATGGTTTATGGAAAGAGTAAGAGGTGGAGCTGTTAGAAATGGTAATGTTTACATGCCTCCATTTGAAGGTGTTTTAAATCAAGAAGCAATGTGGGCTCTTAGAGCTTATGTTATGAGTTTACCAAAAGAATAAAAGTATTTAAATGAAAACAATTCTTAAATTATCTGTATTTACACTATTTTTTTCAATAAGTCTATTGGCAAGAAGTATTGATGACATAAAAGCAAGTGGAGAAATCATAATTGCAGTTTATGAAGATTTTCCTCCTTACTCTTTTATGGAAGATGGTGTTGCAAAAGGAATCGATATCGAACTGGGTAAAAAGGTCGCAAACTCATTAAATGTAAAACCCATTTGGTATTTTACAGGTTCTGATGAAAATTTAGCAGATGATTTAAGAAACGCAATATGGAGAGGTAATCTAGTACATAAAACTAAAGCAGATGTTATGTTTAGAATTCCATATGATTATGATTATTTAAGAATGACAGATAAGTCAACAGGTGAATTAGAAAATGAAATGGTTACCATAAAAGGGCCATACCAAAGTGAAAAGTGGATAATTGCTACAAATAAAAAAGTAATCCCACAAATAAAAACTTTAGGTATATTTGCCTATCAAACTATTGGTGTGGAAGTAGATATGCTTCCAGACCTTCACTTAAGTAGTTTTGCAAGAGGATTAATACAAAAAAACATTAAGCACTATACAAAATTCCAAGATGCGATTGATGATTTTAAAAGTGGAAAGATTGATGCAATTGCAGGACTTAAATCACAACTTGAATATTTGATTGATTATAAAAATAATAAAGACAAATACTATTTAAGCAATGATATTCCGCAAATGAAATCACAATGGGATTTAGCAACTGCTGTTTCTAGTAACTATAGGGATTTGAGTTATCACATAGATGGTTTGATTGAGGATGCTTATAAAAATAATGAGATAAAAAAGATCTTTGAAAGCTTTGGAGTTGAATATTTAGCACCTATTTCAAAAACACAATAAGGATAAATCATGAAATATATATTTTTTTTATTAGTATCTTTTATACTAATTCAAAATACTTATGCAAAAAACCCTGTTGAATCACCAACTTTTGATGATATATTAAAAGAGATTATAAAAGATGAAAAATATATATTTGATGATATGAATATCAAAATTAAAGTTCCCTTATTTGCTGATAATCCAATTCAAGTTCCTATTTTTGTAGATGCAAAAGCTATAAAAAATGCAAAAAAACTAATAATCTTTACAGATTTAAATCCTATTCCCAAAGTCATAGATATGGATTTATTAAACCTTCTTCCAATAGTATCACTAAATATAAAGGTTGCACAAGAAACACCTATTCGAGCTTTAGTATTAGATGATAAAGGAGTTTGGCATATTGGAAGTAACAATATTAAAAGTTTTGGAGGAGGATGTTCAGTTTCTAGTGTAGCGTCATCTGATACAGATTTTGGGAAACTTCTGGGAAAAACAAAAGGAAATATCTTCAAAACAGATGGTGTGTATAGACTAAAAACATCTATCTTTCATCCAATGGAAACAGGACTTGTGTTTGGAAATAGTGAATTTTATATAAATAGAATTACTATTAAAGCTGATAATCAAATATTAGCTAAAATTGATGCTTATTCATCTATTAGTGAAAATCCAAGATTTATTTTTGAAACATTAGTTGAATCAAAAGATTATAAAATAGAATTTTTTGATATTGATGGAAACAAATTTAATATGGACATAAAATGAAATCCCTAATCTTTTTCTTTTGTTTAATCTCATATGGATTTTCAAATGATTTTGATTATAAATTAAAGCCTATAAAATTAGCTGAAAACAGTTACTATTTTTATGGGAAAGAAGAATACTTCTCAAAAGAAAATGGTGGAGATATTGCAAATAGTTCATTTATAATTACAAATAATTCTGTAATTTTAATAGACACTGGAAGCTCGAAATTATATGGGGAGCAAGTCAAAAAACAAATCGAAAAAATCACAGATAAACCTATAAAATATATTTTAAATACTCACCATCATCCTGATCATTTTTTAGGAAATAGTGCTTTTTCTAATAGTGATATTTATGCAAGTGAATTTACTAAAAATGAAATAGAAACAAATGGTGATTTATATATAGTGAATTTAGTTAATATTATTCATGAAGCTATGAATAAAACAAAAGTAAAAGCTCCTAATCAAATTTTAACAACAAAAGATTTGAATTTTGATGGATATAAATTAAAAGTTTTATATTTTGATGGTCACACACAAAGTGATATAGCAATTTATGATGAAAATACAAAAATACTTTATGCTTCTGATTTAGTTTTTTATAAAAGAACTCTGGCAACTCCCCATGCAAATCTTGATAAGTGGATAAAATCACTAAAAGAGTTAGAAAAGATAAATTACTCTATTTTAGTCCCAGGACATGGAATTAGTTTTACTACAAAAGAACCAATTAAAGAGAATATTGCTTATTTAGAGTTTTTACAAAATACACTTAAAAATAGTGCAAAAGAGGGATTAGATATTTATGAGATATTAAATAAGCCAATTCCAAAAGAGTTTGAAAGTTTTACTATGTTTTCTGAAGAGTTTGAAAGATCTGTTATAAATCTATATCCTTCATATGAAAAAGATTTGAAATAACTATTTTTTCAAATCTTCCATAAACTTAATAAGCAATCTAACTGCAACTCCAGTTGCTCCATAAGAGTTGTACGCCCAAACCTCTTTTCTATAAGAAGGTCCTGCTATATCAAAATGAAGCCATTTTTTCTTATTTTTATTTTTTATAAATTTACTTAAAAATAGTGAGGCTGTAATTGCAGCTCCATTTTTATTAGGACTTGTATTTACAAAATCAGCCACAGAACTTTCTAAAAGTTTTTCTAAATAATCATTAAAAGGTAAAAAACCTACTAATTCACCTGATTTTTTTGAAGCTTTTAAAATCTTCTTTTTTAATTTTTCACTATATCCCATGACAGCCGTTGTATATCCACCAAATGCTCCAATAGATGCTCCCGTTAGCGTTGCTAAATCAAAAATATAATCAAAGTCTTTTATATTTTTTTGAGCATAGTGTAAACAATCAGCCAAAACCAATCTCCCTTCTGCATCTGTATTTGTAACTTCAATTGTTTTACCATTTGCAGCTTTTAAAATATCATCTGGTTTATAAGCATCCCCACCAATCATATTTTCCACAGCACCAACAATGCCATGAACTTCAAAAGGTAAATTAAGGCATTCAAGAGCGTGTATAATACCCATTACACTAGCACCCCCTGCTTTGTCACATTTCATAGAAACCATTCCATCACCACGCTTTAAACTCATTCCACCGGTATCATATGTCACGCCTTTTCCAACTAATACTATTTTAGCTATTGGATTTTTTGCTTTGTATATTAGATGAATTAGTTTACTTTCATGTGGTGAAGCAATACCTACACTATACATAGCATTCATATTATTATCTTTTAGATAATCTTCACCAAAGATTTTACATGTGATGTTTTTACTTTTTGCGATTTCTTGTGCATCATCTGCCATAATTTGTGGATAATAATCTTCAGGTGAGCTATTTACAATATCTTTTGTGTAGTTCACACTATTACAAATAATAAGAGCTTTTTTTAAATCTGCTTCTAATTGAGTTTTTTCTTTTTCTGACTTACAAGTAATTATTTCTATATTTTTAATATTTTCTTTATTTTGAGAAGATTTATATTTTAAAAATTCATAATTACCTAAAACTAAACCTTCAACAATTGTTTGAATATTTAACTCATTTTTACATTGAATGATATCTATATTTATATTTTCGATTTTTATATTTTTAAGAAATTTAATAGCAGTTGAAATAGCTGTTTTTATATTTTCATCTTTTACTTTTAAACATGAAACATATAATTTACTATTTTTCATATCAAAATGTGTATTAAAAGATTTTTTCAAAAAATTAATATTGTCTAAAACTTCTTTTTTATTTTTACAAAGATGCTTTATTTTATTTAAAATTATAATTTCAACAGATGATTGTATATTTTGAGTATTTTTTTTATTAAGAGTTATATTCATTGGAGTTTCCTTTGAATATATTATATAGTTTTTATATGAAATTTCTATTCAAAAAAGGGCAAATAATATAAATTATCTACCCTTTTTCTTTAATTAGTTTTTATTTAATGAACAAAGGTCAGAAAATGCAACTTCAAGTCTAGCAATCATAGATTCTTGACCTGCTCTAATCCATTTTCTAGGATCATAGTAATTTTTATTTGGTTTATCTTCACCTTCAGGGTTTCCGATTTGACCTTGTAAATAACCATGATATTTAGCTTCATAAGCTCTAACACCATCCCATGCTGCCCATTGAGTATCTGTATCGATATTCATTTTGATAACACCATAAGTAATAGCTTCTCTAATTTCTTCAAGTAATGAGCCAGATCCACCATGGAATACAAAATCAACAGGTTGAGCTGAAGAAGTTCCTAATTTTTCTTGAATAAATTTTTGAGAATTATTTAAGATTACTGGGCTTAATTGAACATTTCCTGGTTTATAAACACCATGAACGTTTCCAAAAGATGCAGCTATTGTAAAGTTTGGTCCCACTTTACTTAACTCTTCATGTGCAAAACAAACTTCTTCAGGTTGAGTATAAAGTAAAGCATTATCAACATCAGAGTTGTCAACACCATCTTCTTCACCACCTGTAATTCCAAGTTCAATTTCAATCATCATATCAAGTGCATTCATTCTTTTGAAGTACTCTACACAGATTTCAATATTTTCTTCTAAAGGCTCTTCACTTAAATCTAACATATGTGATGTAAATAAAGGACGTCCAGTTTGTTCAAAATGTTTTGTTCCTGCATCTAATAACCCATCAATCCAAGGCAAAAGTTTTTTTGCAGCATGATCTGTGTGTAAAATTACTGGAATTCCATAAGCAGCAGCCATTGTGTGAACATGATTTGCACCACTAACTCCACCTAAAATTGCAGCATTTTCAGTTTTTAAACCTTTTCCAGCATAAAATCCAGCTCCACCATTTGAGAACTGAATAATAATTGGTGAGTTAACTTTAGCAGCAACTTCTAATACTGCATTTACTGAATCTGTTCCTACAACATTTACTGCTGGAATTGCAAAATTATTCTCTTTAGCGTATGCAAAAAGTTTTTTTGCTTCACTACCTGTCAATACACCTGGTTTTACAATATCTAATACACCCAAACTAATCTCCTTATTTAATTACTATTTTTGCGTCTTTTCTTAATTCGTCAGTTATTTCTTTTACTTTTTTATTATAACTATTTCCTAATAAAATTTGAGAAATATTACTTTCTACTTCTGCATATGATAATGACTTACCAGCAATTTTATCTTTTAATAAGATTACATGATATCCAAATTGAGTTTTAACAGGAGTTTTAGAATAACTTCCAACTGCTAAAGATTTTGCAGCAGCTGCAAATTCTGGAACCATTTGATCAGCAGAGAATTTACCTAGATAACCACCATTTTTACCAGCTGGATCTTGAGATTTAGTTTTTGCTAATTCTTTAAATTTATCTTCTTTTTTAGTTGCTTTGTCTAATTGTTTAATAATTTCTTTAGCTTCTGCTTCAGTTTTAACTAAAATATGACTAGCTTCTAAGTTTTCAGGAACTATGAATTTTTCTTTATTTTTTTCATAAAAATCTTTTTTCTCAGCATCAGTAAATTTAATTTTTGCAATTTCGTTTTTTTGCCAAACTTGGAAAGCTAAATCTTCTTTAATTTTGTTAATAGCTTCAACATATTGAGGGTCTTTATCAATACCATCATCTAAAGCTTTTTTTGATAATAGTTTTCTATTAATAATTTGCTCTAAAACTTGTTTTTTAGCAGTTTCTGGAAGTTTATCAAAATCAATTCTAGGGTCTTGTAAAACCATAGTGATATCTTTTTTTGTGATATTATCACCATCTACAGAAGCATAAAAATCTGCAGCATTTAATGCAGACACTAAAACGATTGAAGCAACTAAACTTGACACTATTCTTTTCATAATTTTCCTTGGTTTTTTATTTGTGACATTTTATCCATTCATAGTTAATAAACGGTTAATTTAAACTAAATAAATGATAACTTTATCTTATTTTTTATAAAAAAAATTCTTAAAGCACATAAATTTTAAAATTTAGCTTAAAAAGGCTTTAAATTTTCTAATTTTTATGATACAATTCCGTCAAAATTTAAACTTAACTTAAATTTAAGGAAATAATAATGAGAATTTTGATTATTGAAGATGAAATTACACTAAATAGAACACTACAAGAAGGTCTTACAGACTTCGGATATCAAGTAGACACTGCTGAAAACTATAAAGATGCAGAATACTTTATTGACATTAGAAATTATGATTTAGTTTTAACAGATTGGATGTTACCAGATGGTGATGGAATAGAACTATGTAAAATAGTAAAAAATAGAAGTTCAAGAACTGCTGTTGTTATACTTTCTGCTAGAGATGATAAAGAAAGTGAAATTGAAGCTCTTAAATCTGGTGCTGATGACTTCATCAAAAAACCATTTGATTTTGATATCTTACTTGCAAGAATTGAAGCAAGATTAAGATTTGGTGGAACAAATATTATTGAGATTGATGATTTAATCATTAATCCTGATGAAGAAAAAATTGAATATGCTGGTGAAGAAATTGAATTAAAAGGTAAACCTTTTGAAGTTTTAACACACTTAGCAAGACATAGAGATCAAATTGTTTCAAAAGAACAATTATTAGATGCTATTTGGGAAGAGCCTGAATTAGTTACTCCAAACGTAATTGAAGTTGCAATTAACCAAATTAGACAAAAAATGGACAAACCATTAAATATCTCTACTATTGAAACAATCAGAAGAAGAGGTTACAGATTCTGTTACCCAAATACTGTAGAAGACAAAACTAAAGCTAGTAGCTAATAGCTATTTATAGATGATGGAAAGTAAAAGTATATATAAACAGTTTTACAATAAACTGATTATAGCTACATCACTTTTCATTATCGCTCTCTCATCTATATTCTATGAATATGCAAGAAGTACTGTTTATGATGATATTCAAGAAAGTATGCTTAACCACGCAAAACAAATATATGTAGCATCAGTTTCAACAAAAACTTTTGAAGCTGTTAAAAATGACAATATTTCAATTGATTTAGTACATAATCCAATTTTAAAAAATTTTAAATTTCAAAATTATGAGAATAATGGAAATTACTATATAAAACTTCTTTATCCTTTTGATTTAGAAAATAAGAAATTTTTACAAATTATTAAAAATATTAGTTTAGAGAGAGAACTTTTATACTCTGTAATTTTTAAAAATTTATTTATTCTTGCAATTCCTGGTTTTATATTGATGCTTTTATATTCACTTGCTGTTTCAAAATCTTTATTAAAACCAATCATTCAAATAAATAAGAAACTATCAAATATGGATGAAAATACTCTAACTCAAATTGATAAAAAAGATTTACCAATAGAGTTTCACTCCCTTGCAAATTCTATAAACTCTTTAACAAATAGAATAGAAACTTATGTGAAATTCAAAAAAGAATTGTTTATTGGGGCTGCGCATGAGCTTAAAACTCCACTTGCAGTTATGAAACTAAAAAATGAAGTTACTCTAAAGAAAAAAAGAGAAATAGAACAATATGAAGAGACTTTAAAACTAACTATTAAATCAATTGATGATATGAATATAATGATATCTTCAATTTTAGATATAGGCCGAACAGAAGGTGCACAGTTTGAACAAAATATTGAACTAGATTTAGTTGAATATATGAAGAAAAAAGCTAATGATTATAGAATGTTAAGTGCACAGAAAAATATAATAATCACATTTTTTTCAAATGTAAATCATCTAAATACCTCAATTCAAGTAACACTATTTAATCAAATTTTACAAAACTTTGTTCAAAATGCTATAAAATTTACTCCAAATGAAAAATCAATTGCAATTAGACTAAAAAAAACTAAAGATGAGATAATCATAACAGTAACTGATGAGGGAGTAGGAATAGATGAAAAAGTTGATTTATTTGCTCCTTTTAAAAGAGTAGGAAATCAAAGTGGTGTTGGTCTTGGACTGTTTTTAGCAAAAAATGCATCTGATGCACTAAGAGCAAAAATCACACTTAGAAATAGAGATGATGGGAAAATTGGCTGTGTTGCTAAACTTGTTCTTAACAACACATCAAAAACTAATAAATTAAAATAGATTTCTGTGTTCTATCTTAGTACATTTGTTTTGTACTACTTTTAATCCAGCTTCTTTAGCCTTAACAGCTGCTTCATTGTTTACAAGACCTAATTGAGTCCATACAGTATCAACATCACCTCTTGCTATTACTTCATCAACAATTGCTGCAATTGCGTCTGGTTTTCTAAAAATATCAACCATATCAATCTTAAATGGAATTTCTGAAATAGTTCTATAAACTTTTTCACCTAAAATAGTATCTTCTTTTGGGTAAACTGGAATTATTTTAAATCCAGCATTTTGTAAATAAACAGCTACCATATTTGAAGCTTTTGAAGCATCTGGAGAAAGACCAGCAATTGCTATTGTTTTCGTGTTTTTAAAAATTTCTATTATTTCTTCACTTTTTGAGTTTACTGTTGGAAATTCGCAATCCATTTTTAATCCTTTATTATAATTGTTAAGACACTATTATAAAGAAATTTATTAAAAATATGATAAATTAGAGAAATAAATTAGATTTTATCTAATTTATTTTGTACGTAGTTTTTTACTTCGTTGTAATCGATGCTTTCTTTGAAATCTTCAAATCTTCCACCACTTGCATTTACGTGTCCACCACCACCTGCAATTTTTGAAGCCATTAAAGATACATCTACTATTCCATCTGCTCTAAAAGAGGCATTTCCTTTTTTATTTACATCTATAAAAAAATCATAATCTTTGTTTGCTTTTAAAAATGCATTTGCTGGAATAGAAATAGAACCTAAACAATAAGTTAAAAGACCTTTATATTCTTTGTATGTAACTGTTAAATTCTCTTTTACTTCATCAAGTGTTTTTACAAGATAAGTTGCTGATAAATTATCTAAAGTATCATCTTTTTTATCAAGTTTTAAAAACTTCTTTTTCAAAAAGTGAACTTCATTATCAAGTTTTATATGACCATCAACTTCATTTAAAAACTTTGCAGCTTCTTTTAATAAGTAAAATCTAAATTCTCTATTTAAATCAGCAAATAAGATATTATTCACTTCTCTAACTTTTGAAATCATTGACATTATAACTTTTCCAAATTCGAAGTTCTTAACATCATAATCAAGCCAGATATCAACAGCATTAATAGTATTTACCAAAGGTTCTAACCATGAGCTAACAGTAAAATCAAAACCTTCATACTCTTCAAAAATATAATCATATACTATTTTTGTAGCACATCTTTTCTCATCTAAACAGTACCAATAATAAGTATCTGCACTTTTTTTACCACTTATATGGTGATCTAAAAGTTGTAGTTTTATTTTATATCCCTCTTCTATTAATTTATTAATATCTTTATCTAAATCTTTAGATTCTTGAATAGTTAAATTTAAATCACTTATCAAAAAAAGAATCTCTTCTTCTTTAAAAAGAGTTATCTCTTCTAATACTCTTTTTAGAGTTAATTTAACTTCTAAACCATAATTAGCATTGTAAAATGATCCTTCTTTGAAGTACTCTTTTGTGATTAGTTGACATCCATAACCATCTAAGTCAGTATGAGAAATATGGAACAATTTCATTAAGCTATATCTTTTAAGGTTAATTTTTCTAAGAAATCATTAATTTTTAGTTGTAAGTTGTTTAATAAAGGCCAAATAGTACAAAGCATTGCTACTTGATTTGGACAATTATCAGCAGAGGGAGAACACTCAAAAACAGATGGTGTTTTTTCTTCAGCTGCAACAACAATCTCCAAGATAGTAATATTTTCCCAAGATTTATTTAAAGCAAATCCTCCATTTACACCTCTATGAGATATAACTAGATTTTGCTTTGCTAAATTTTGCATAATTTTTGCTAAAAATGATTTTGAAATATTTAACTCTCTTGATAATTCGTCCACGTTCTTTGGTTCATTGCTTTTTGCAATTGAAATCAAAGATAATAAAGCGTATTCACTTTTTTTTGTTAATAACATATTATATATATCCAATTTTTTTGTTTATATTCTACATGAACTATTATTAAGATTCGTTATTAAAATCAGTTAATTGGAATTTTTAATCAAAAAAAAAGGGTCACAGTAAAACTGCGACCCTTTTTTAAAAGAAAAGCTAATTATTTAGCTCTAATTCCTAATGAAGCAACTAACTCAACAAATGAAGCATAGTTTGTTTTTCTTAAGTATTTTAATAATCTTTTTCTTTTACCAACCATTTTTAATAGACCTAATCTAGATGAATGATCTTTTTTGAAAACTTTTAAGTGCTCAGTTAAAATTTTAACTTGCTCTGTTAATAATGCGATTTGAACTTCTGATGAACCAGTGTCACCCTCTTTTTTTCCGTATTTTGCTACAATAGCTGCTTTTACTTCCTGATCTAAAGCCACGATGACCTCCTAATAGGTATATTATTTATCTCACTTAAAATAAAGTGGACGCGAATTTTACTTAAAATATACTTTATTTTACTTTAACTAAAGAACTATTTTCCCATCATTTTTAAATATTCTTTATATTTAATATCTTCTAATTTTTCAGCTTTTGATAAAACTTCTTTTTCCATTTGTTTTTTATACTCTTTAACCTTAGTTCTAATCTCTTTTGATTTAATTCCAATCATTTGAGCAGCTAAAATTCCAGCATTTTTTCCACCATTTATAGCAACAGTTGCAACAGGAACACCACCTGGCATTTGAACAATTGATAATAAAGAATCCATTCCTTCTAGGTTTGAAGCACGTACTGGAACTCCAATTACAGGAAGTTCTGTCATAGATGCCACCATACCAGGTAAATGAGCAGCGCCACCAGCTCCAGCAATTATTACTCTTAATCCTCTTTTTTCAGCACTTTTAGCATATTTAACTAATCTATCAGGTGTTCTATGAGCAGATACAACACTTACTTCATAATCAATTCCAAATTCATCACACATAAGTGCAGCTGCACTCATAACTGGTAAGTCAGAGTCACTTCCCATAATAATCCCAACTAATGGCTTACTCATATTTTAATACTCCCTTTTACTTTTAAAATTTGTTTAGCAATTTGAGCTTTTTTTAATGCTTCGTCCAAACTTTCATCTAATACAGTTATATGTCCCATTTTTCTGAATGGTGATGTCTGTTCTTTACCGTAAAAATGAAAAGATAAACCAGAAATTTCTAAAGCTTCATGAATTCCTTCAATAATTGGTTCACCTTTATATCCTTCTTCACCAAGAAGATTAACCATAGCAGATGGAGATATTAATTTTGTAGAGCCTAAAGGTAGATTTGTAACAGCTCTAATTAACTGTTCAAATTGTGATGTTAAACATGACTCAATTGTATAATGACCTGAATTATGAGGTCTTGGTGCAATTTCATTTAATAAAATCCTATTATCTTTTGTTAAAAATAATTCCACACCAAAAACACCAACACCATCTAAAACCTCAATTGATTTTATAGCTATTTCTTCTACTTGTTTTCTAATTTCTTCATCAATTCTTGCAGGCGCAATTACGATGTCGCAAATATTAACTCTTTCATCAAAAAGCATTTCAACAACAGGATAACAAACAATTTCACCTTCAATATTACGAGCTACCATTACAGCAATTTCTTTTTCAATATCAACTAACTCTTCAATAAAAGAATCAGCTTTAATAGCTTTTGATAAATCATCTTTGCTTTTTAATAAAATAACACCTTTTCCATCATATCCACCTTTTCTTGCTTTTTGAATAACTGGAAATCCAAAACTCTCAAGACAAGCTTCACTTTTTACCTCTTTATATAAAGGAACTGGAATTCCTTTTTTATCAAGCAATTCTTTTTGTTTAAATTTATCTTGAATTAACTCTATTAAATAAGGTGATGGATATATTTTATTTCCATCATCGTACATTTTTTTCAAAATTGAAGTATCAACATGCTCTAATTCAAATGTTGTAACATCATTTTCTTCTACAAGTTGAGATAATTTTTCAACATCATGAAAACCACCAATTATTTGTTTATCAGAAACTTGTGCAGCAGGACAGTTAGGTGTAGGATCAAGTATAGTTACATGAAACCCCATTTTTTTAGCTTTTTGAGCCATAATTTTACCTAGTTGTCCACCACCAATGATTCCAACTCTCAAGGTAGAATAATTAAAAGTTTTATTCATACTTGATTTACTCCTTTAAAATATTTTTTATATAACATTATAGAACCCAAGATACATCAGAAACGATACATCTTCCTCCATTTCTTTTGATAAAAGATCTAATATCTTCTACTATATTCATAAGCTTTTCTTCATCACATACTGTAAAAACATAATTATTTTTAAATACATCTGTCACTTCATCTGCTGATTTTATACCGTGCTCACCTTTTCCTTCAATATCTTTAATTATTGTGTAACCAGATATTCCTTTTTTGTCAAATAATTCAATTAATTTATTAAGATAAAGTGACTCAATTACAAGTTCGATTTTTTTCATTTTTTTCATATTAACTCCATAAATTATTGATAACAAAATAATACAAAGGTATTCCCAACGAGATATTAAAAGGGAAAGTAATTGCAAGACTTAAGGGTAGATAAATACTTGGATTTGCTTCAGGAACTGAAAGTCTCATTGCAGCTGGAACTGCTATATATGAAGCACTTCCACTTAATAATGCTAGTAAAAATGCATCACCTTTTGAAAGACCAAAGAAGTATGCAAGCATCATTGCAATGCTTGCATTGAATATTGGCATTAAAATAGCAAAGAAAATTAAAAATGAACCAAGTTTTTTAAGTTCATATATTCTTTTTGCTGCAACTAAACCCATATCTAATAAGAAAAATGCAAGCATTCCTTTAAATAAAGCCCCAAACAATGGCTCCATTGAAGTCCAACCTTTTTCTCCTGTTAGCATTCCTATTAGTAATGCTCCCATTAATAAAAATACAGAAGGATTTAAAAAAGCTTCTCTTAATATCTCTTGCCAGTTTGCCTTTTTTTCTTCATCATGATTTCCATCTTTTTTAGAAAAAATAGCTACAAATACAAGTGCGATAATGATTGCTGGTGATTCCATTAAAGTCATAGCTGCAACCATATATCCACCATATTCAACACCCAGTGATTGAAGATATGTGATTCCTGTAATAAAAGTTACAGCAGAAATTGAACCATAGGTTGCAGCTACGGCGATGGCATTATGAACATCCAGTTTGATTTTAAGAATAAAAAAACTATAAATAGGCACTAAAATAGCCATAAATACAGCTAATAATAAAGCTTTTATAACATCAAAGGTTAAACCACTTTTTGATAATTCATATCCTCCGTGTAAACCAATAGCAATAAGAAGATAAAGTGAAAAAAACTTAGGAAGAGGTTGTGGTATAGATAAATCAGATTTTAAAAAAACAGCCAGCATCCCTAAAAAGAAAAAAAGGATAGGTGGATTAAGAATATTTTGAATTATTAAATCCAAATTCATGGTAAGAACTCCTAATAATAAAGTAAATTATATTAAGTTTTAAAGCCCATATTATAATTTGCGGATATTATCTAAACAAAAATTAATAGCTTATTAATTTTTGTTATTTTTAGAAGCAGGTGTCATCCACCTGTTTGGTAGAAGGCCCTTGAAGATACTTCATTATCATTTTTACTTGACCATTTATTTTTTTCAGGTTTTCCAGCTAGTACTTTTTTTAAGATATTTACAGCTTCATCAACATTATTACTTTGAATAGCTTCTTTTATACTCATAGCATCTTCAAAATATAAACAAGGAATTAAAAATCCCTCAGCTGTTAATCTGATTCTATTACAAGCTGCGCAAAAATCATCTTTATGCGGTTCAATTATTCCAAATTGAAAACCACATTCTAATTCATAATATTGAGCCGGTGAACTATTATCTCTTGGAACTGCTTTAAAATTTGGATATTTAGTAGCTATAATTGCTTTAATTTCATCTGAATTTAAACCCTTAGCTCCATCTTTTGCATGATGATTTTCCATAAATTCAATAAATCTAACAACATAAGCTTTTTCTTTACAAAAATCTAAAACATCAATTACATCGATATCATTTATTCCTTTAATTGGAACACAATTTATCTTGATTTTTAAACCTGCATCATCCGCTGCTTGAATTCCTTCTAAAACTGTAGATAAAACATCTTTTTGAGCAATTTTAGCAGCTGTAGCAGTATTTAAAGAATCTAATGAAATATTTATTCTTTTAAGTCCAGCATCTTTTAAATTTTGAGCAACTTTTGGTAATAAAAATCCATTTGTTGTTAAAGCTAAATCTATATCGTTTTTATAATCAAAAATCATTTTTATAAAAACATCTAAACCTTCTCTTAAAAGTGGCTCACCACCTGTAATTCTTACTTTTTTAATTCCCTCATCTATTGATGCTTTTATAAATTTAAATAAATCTTCATATGAGAGTAAATTCTCTTTTGGTACCCAAGAAAAGGGTTTCTCTGGCATACAGTATTGACATCTAAAATTACATCTTTCAGTTACTGATACCCTTAAATAATCATGTTTTCTTCCAAATCCGTCTATTAGCATATTTTATTCCTATTTTTAGTAAGCCACACAATAGTGTAATATAACTTAAAAAAGTAAAATTAATTTAACCTTTTCCAAGCTTCTTCGAGGCTATTTACTCTATTTGAAAAAACCAAATATAGTGCGATGTTAAATCTAGCTAGTTTTAAAATCTCCTCATCTGGGTTTTTAACAATATTTAAAGCTTCTTCCAAAGAGATGTTTTCATAAGTTTTATCATAATTAATACCAAAATCTTTTAAAGAAAATGAAAACTCTTCAATTTTTCCATCAATCATTTTCCAATATTTACCATCTTTAAATACTTCAGGACTTCCCTCACTAGCTTTTACTACATATACATCTTTGTAATAATCACTAAAAATATCTAAATATTTTTGTACATATGGCTTATGAAATGCTGTTGTAACACCATAATCACTTAATGCTGGATTTAACAATTTTTCAACTGTATTAAAAACTGTTCGTAAACCTAATTCAAGTCTTAAAGGTGTTAAGTCACTTAACTCTTTTAAGTATTCTACCCTATCAAAAAAGTGTAGATGTTGACCCACATCAAGTGAAGAAAAAAGATCTTTAGTAGTTAATCCAGCTTTTGCAGGTTGTAATAAATCCCCTGAAATTACAAGATTTAAAGGAGTAATATCTGGATTATTTTTATGGAATTCTTCTAAAATTTTACCATATAAAGGAAATAAAAATGGATTATCACATCTTCCATCAAATGAATATCCAAGCTCTAATGAATTTTCTACTTTTTTATATTTCATAAATTTCTTTAAGGCAATTATTGCACCTTTTAATTCATCATTTGATTCAAGTTTAGTTCTCCAACCAATCAAAAAAGCACCTATTTGAGCCTGTGTCGCACTGTTTGTTAAAATCTGTTCAACAGCATCTGCTGTTTCTTCTTTACTTAAATCTCTATTACCTTTAGGCCCTGTTCCAACTGCTTTTATATATTTTTTAAAACTCATTTTAAACCTTATTTTGTGTCTTTAATTAGTATTTTTATAAGCATAATATACAATAGCTTAAATAAAACAATTCGCAAGGGAAATCGTGTCTATACAAGAAACTATTAGAAAAATAAGTTTTTTTAATAACTTAAATGATGAACAAATTGATTTAATTGCTTCAATATCATCTGTATCAACATACTGTAACAACTCTATTTTATACTATGAAAGTGATACAAACAACAGTTTACTTTTTTTAGTAGAAGGTCTAATAAAAATCTATAAAGTTGATAAATTTGATAATGAAATATTTTTATATCATATTTACAAAAATTCAATGATAAGTGAGCTTTCATCAATAAAACAAAATGATATTTACTGTTTTTCAAATGCCGAGTTTATTGATGATTCAACAATTCTTTCAATTAATTTTGAAAAATTTCAAGAACATTTCTTATCAAAAAATATTCTAACAGTAGAATTAATGGAAGTTCTTTTAGAAAAGACCCATCAACTTCAATGTATTGTAAATAGAGAATTAGTATTTGATGCAACTGCAAAAGTAGCTTTTATGCTAAATCAAGATATTGATATGTTCAATAAATTAAAGCGCCAAGAAGTCTCCTTCATGCTTCATATTCAGCCAGAAACTCTATCAAGAGTACTAAAAAGATTAACAAGAAATGGTGTTATTCAAATTGATAATGGAAATGTTATTATTTCAAATAAAGAAGAGTTGATATCTATTTTTAGAGGGGTTGGAGTATGAAAGATAATACAATAAGCAGTAAAATCAAATTAATTGGAATATTTTTTATAATATTAATGACTAGTATTATTGTTACTACAATCTACTTAAATGAAAAAAATAAAAAAGATGCCTTAGTTATAAATGTAGCAGGTAAACAAAGAATGCTAACCCAAAAAATATCAAAAAACATATTTTATTTATATCATAATAATGAATCAAATAAAGAGTTAGATGAAGCAACTATAGAATTTATAAATAATCTTAATTCTTTAAAAAATGGAAATAATTTAAATGGAATAGTTAAAGCCCCAACAAATGAAATAAAAAAACAAATCTTAAAAGTTGAAGGTTTATGGGATAATTTCTACAAAAATATTAATAAATTTAAAAAAAACATAACTACAAGAAATAGCTCAAATGAGCTTCTTTTAGAAACTATTGTTCATTCAATTTATAATACAAATAATGAACTTTTATATGAAGTAGATATTCTTGTTTCTATGTATACATCATATACTGAAGAAAAAACCGACTATATTAGATATATACAATATTTCTTTGCACTTATTATTTTAATTTTAATATCATATAGTTTCGCTCAACTAAAAACAATGGAAGCCAATGCAAAAAAATTCTTTGAATTTTCAAAACAAGTTACACAGAATTCTGATGATAAACCATTAGAACCTATAAAAATTGAAGCCGAAAAAGAAATAGTAGAAGCTACTGATACTATTAACTGTTTTATCAATAAAATTAATTCAGCTATGGTTTATTCTGCAAATGCAGTGGAACAATCAAAAAATGCTTCAATAAAACTTGAAGAAATTACAGATGAATTTGACATTATTATTAATGAATTAACAAATTCAACAGAAATATCAAAACAACTTGATAAAAGTGAAGGGATTGTCATACAAACTCATGAAGAATTAATTAATTCTACAAAAAAACTACAAGAACTTAAAAAAGAACTTGATAGACTTCTTCATTCTTGTAAAATTAAATAGGATTATTTCCTATTTAATTTTTTAATTTACAAATACCTTTTATCATTCTTTCATTATTGACATATATCATTTTTTTCTTTTTAGGTTTAGACTAAAATTTTTTCATAGTTCTAGTATCTACAAAAGGAGAAAAAAAATGGAACCTATCTTAATTATAAGACCAGAGATTGCCCTTGACGATTTCTTACCTATATTTTTATCTTCATCTTTTGTTCTGCTATTTGGACTGTTTTATGTAGCTATTTATACGCTAGTAAAAATGGAAAGATTAAAAAAAATATATATGCCTTTCGCATATATTTTTTGGGCTTTGCAAACATATTGTATGTATTTTGTCGCAGACAAGATTCAAAGTAATGATTTTACCCTTAAAGCATTAATGGTAACGATGGTGTGTTATTTAATTTTACCACACTTATATTATTACTTGAATACTAGAGCTGAACAAAGATACGAACAATAAAATCTTAGGAGGAACAAGTGTCAAAAAAAGTTGTTTCAGTATGGACGAGTATTCCTTTTTGGAGAAGATCAGCTGCGTGGGTAACTGGTTTTGCTGCAATATTATTAATTTGGCTTACATTCGATTCAATGGGTCAAATTAGTATGGGAACAGATGCTGATCTTAAAGCTGGTGTTACAAAAAGAGTACCAGGTCCAACAGTAATCAATTATAATATTGATTATAAAATGGATACAAAAAGAGGTCATGAGGTGCCAGTTATTGGTGAAAAAGAAAAATTCTTTGGTAGAGATGATTGGTCTGAGGAAGAAGCTGCGGAACTTCTTCATTTAGGTAAATTAGGATCTCAAGCAAAAAACTGTATGAATTGTCATACATTACTTGGAAATGGTGCATATTATGCTCCAGATTTAACTAAAGCTTGGTTAGATCCAGCATGGGGACCAAATGGACCATATTTAGCTATGACTAATTCTACTACGAA
>JAHIWE010000083.1 GCA_018816105.1 bacterium
CATGGATATCCAAAAGTGAAGGGATCTCTATTAAATTTCATCCATGGGTCAACACAACTACCATACAATATTTAAAAAGGTACCTAGAAGCATCAAGCGACAAAGGGACTTCGCTAGTGGAAATATTTGAAGATGGAAAAAGTCAGTATACAAAAATGATTTTCCAAGAAAAACAACGGCCCCAATTTATAAATGATTTGCAAAATCTCCCAATCCTATACAATCAAAAAATAATCCCCTTAAAAGCAATTGCTAACGTGGAAATGGTTAGCGACAACTTTATTCCTATTTTCTTTGATCAGGAAACAAGACTTCAATCAATTACTGTCAATCTTAAAGATCAAAAAGAAAAAAAAAGTTCCCAAGTAATCGACAAACTCAAGCAAGAAATTTTAAATATGGAAAGGCCAATCGGAGTTAATATTGATTTTCCTGATAACAATAAAGAAATCAATAAATCTTTTGATAGCTTTAAAAATTCACTAATCGTAAGTATCTTACTGGTTTTTTTAATTATTGCCGTATTTTTTAACTCTCTCAAATACCCACTAATTATTATTGTCACCGTCCCTCTGGCGATCACTGGAATACTGGTTGGCCTTTATATAACTAATAGTACCGTATCACTCAACTCAATGCTTGGAACAATTCTTTTAAGTGGTCTAGTAGTAAATAATGCTATTTTGCTAATTGATTTTTATATCAAGGCAAAAACCACCATGTCACCAATGGATGCAATTCTTGAATCTACATCATTAAGATTTAGACCTATTATTATGACTACTTTGACAACGTTACTTGGTGTAATCCCTATAGCACTGGCATTTGGAGAAAGTGGAGAAATTCTACAACCTCTCGGTATCTCAGTATTTTTTGGATTACTAATCTCAACTTTGCTTACATTATTTGTAATCCCTTGCTTTCTTAGTATTTTAGAAAACTAACTAAACTACCTTACAAGATTGCAGGTCAATCTTAATATTATATCCTTGTATTGAAGGCAGAAAATTAATGTCGACTTCAATCCTAAGTGCAATTAAAACTTAAGGTAGGTGTCAAATTGATCTATACCGTTTTAAGTTTCAAAGGAAATACCAATAATCATTACTACAAAATAATATTTGGGCCTGATTGAATAAGATAAATTTATGCCAAATTTTTATGATAAGAATTATAAATTGAAAATCAAATTTTTACGGACTTTTTTAGCAGAATCTATTTACAAATTTTCTAAAACAACTTCACCATTACGATTAATCTCAAAAATTATTCCCATATTATCCTTACTCAATCTATTGTAAGAAGTTATTGCTGAAACATTTATTGAAATGCCCGAATTAAATCTTTCTCTGATATTGCCTCGTTCATGCAAATGGCCGTGAAAATGATAAATATTTTTAAAACCATTAAAGTTCAACACCTCTGCTATTTTAAAATCTCCAACATGACCTATGTTGTTGACATAATCCAAGCTACCACTCTCTGTCTTGGGAGGGCCATGAGTAATAAAAAGAGTTATCTCGTTTTGAGATTGAAAATCTTTTATCATATTAAAAGCGTCTTCATAATCTTTTTGAGAAATCTTAAAACCATTATTCGGCATTATCTGATCAAAATGGTATCCTCCAAGACCAACAATATTTATGCCATCAAAATCAATTGCTGCTCTATTGATATCTATAATATGTGCGTACCCTGCTTCATGAAGTCTTATTAGTGCAGTTTCATAAATATCTTGTTCCTCATGATTTCCAGCAATAATAAACATAGGACACTTTAATTTTGCATACGGTAACAAATTATTAAACATCTCTTGAACATTTTGTCTTAAAAATGGAAATTGTGGCATTCTTCTAATTTCTTCATTTTCGTAAAGATCTCCAGCAAATACTATACCATCTAAATCAGAAAGCATCTTAATCCTTCTTACAGATTCATTTATTTGATAAGCATCCCCCTCTAAATCACTAATAATAACCAATTTAACAATGTCAGATTTTTTACTTCCTCTAGTTTTTAAATATAATTTATATGAATTCTTTTTGTTTGCAAAAATTTCTTGGGCCGTCAAATCAAAATTAACCAGCAATAAACAGATAAATACTGAAGATATTGAAACATTAAATAATGATTTCACCTAAATAACTCCTTTCAATTCTATATATCACAAACCAAGTAACCATCAATTAAAATCAACATTTAAAATCAAATGTGAATTTTATTCATGATTTTTAACAAAAAAAATCATGAATAAAATTAGAGGATATAAAAATAAACATGTCAGTGTTCTTTGCCATTTACCATCTTGACTTTCATTATTGCTATCATGAAATCATCACGTCGACTGATGAAGTCAAACGTCCTTAATTAAAAAGAGACTTAAAAATGATAATTGAAAAAAATTCCCTAGGATTGGTGTAGGGCATTTTCAAAAGAATCGTCATCGTCTTTGTATTCAACCCAAAAACTATTCTGTTTTTTTGGAACATAGAACTGTTTAGAGCAGAAAATTCTTAAGAATAATACTGTAATACCAAATGCAATAAAATATACACTAAAGAGCAAAGCAGACACTAAAACAAACTGAATTCTCGGAACTATTTTCCTGAGAATAAAATGGTGAAAAGCAACAAATAAGTTTTTAATTTTTACAAACAAAATAGTTCCCCATAACCAAACAATCTATATTCGTATTAAAAAAACAATTATAAGCATCCAGAGGGACTAATACTATTGGTTCTTTATTGTCATTAAAAGAAGTATTAATTACCATGGGAAGACCTCTGGTATTTTTCATGTGCAAAAGTAGTTTGTAATACAATCCGTCATCACTATTGACAGTATGTAAACGAGAAGTTCCATTAATATGAATAGCACCTGGAATTTGATCAATCATTTCCTTTTTTGCTCTTGCA
>JAHIWE010000084.1 GCA_018816105.1 bacterium
ACTGAATCTTTTTAACACTGTTTTCATACACCTTTATACTGCAATCTATTTTTGAAGCTATTTCATTTTTATCATATAAATTAAAATCTATATAAAATTTAAAAATATCTTTATCATCTGCTTTAAAAGATGTCAAAATACTTCCTGAACAAAGCTTACAATCTTTTGTTTTTTTATTTGGATCTTTTTTATCATTTTCTATTATTTTATAAGAGATTGTTAGATATTTATTTATATTTTCTTTAGGAGATATTTTTAGAGATTTTATATAAAAACTATTTATTTCATCCAAAGATATAAAATCTTCAATAATAGAATCTGAATAAGTTGATTTTGTATATGCACCTTCTAGTTTATAATGACCTTTATCTAAGGCTTTCATTGAGTCATTTAGAAGTTTTTGATTAAAGACTTTTGAAGTAGAAAAAGTCTGTTTTTCACAAGATAGCGGAATAACTTTTTCTTTTAAATCATCATTTTTATAATCATCATTTGATATATATTTTGAGTATAAAATGATTGTTATGGAAATCATCACAATAGAGGCTAATGTAAAAAAATTATTTACAATTAGACTCGGTCTTTTGTGATCCATGTTAGAAAACCAATGCCTCTTTTAAAACATCTTCTATTACATCAACAGGTTTTATTTCCATAGCGTCTTTTACTTCTTGAGGAATTTCATCTAAATCTCTCTCATAATTTTTTCTAGGAATTAAAGCTTTTTTCATTTTTGCTTTATATGCTGCAATTAGTTTTTCTTTTAATCCACCAATTGGTAAAACCTTACCTGAAAGTGTAAGTTCTCCTGTCATTGCAACATCTGCTTTGATAGGCTTATCAGATAAAATTGAAGCAATTGTTAATGCCATTGTAATACCAGCACTTGGTCCATCTTTTGGAGTTGCACCTTCTGGGATATGTAAGTGAATATCGTATCTTTTATATATTTCACTTGGATCTACTATTATTTTATCTTCGATTTCTTTTACTGATTTTGGAATAATTTCATTTTCAATTAATAAAGCACCTTTATCAATCAACACTTTTACAACTGAATAAGAAATTCGTGACGATTCTTTCATAACTTCGCCTAAGTTTCCAGTTACAGCTAAACTACCCTTACCTTTTAACTTAATAGCTTCGATTTTAAGAACATCTCCACCAACAGAAGTCCAAGCAAGACCATTTGCAATTCCTACAAAATCTTTTTTATCAGCTGGGTCAATTTCAAATATTGGATTATCTAAATATGATTTTAGATTTTTTGTATTAATTACAACTTTCTCTAAAGTTTCATCATTTAAAATTTGTTTTACAACTTTTCTAAATAATTTAGAGAAAACTCGTCTTAGATTTCTAACCCCTGCTTCTCTTGTATATTTTCCAATAATTAGTTCAGTTGTTGCCTTGTTTAAAGAAACTTCAGTTTTTTTAAGTCCATGTTTTTCTAACTCTTGAGGAATTAGATAATCTTTTGCAATATGATATTTTTCATTTGGAGTATAAGATGAAATTTCAATAAATTCCATTCTATCTCTTAATGGTGCTGGAATTCTTCTAGCATCATTTGCAGTTGATACAAATATAACTTGAGATAAATCAATAGGAAAATTTAGATATAAATCTCTAAATTCATGATTTTGCTCAGGGTCAAGGATTTCTAACATTACAGCAGTTGGATCACCTCTATGATTTGCTCCTAGTTTATCGATTTCATCAAGAACCATTACAGGGTTCATTTTTTTTGCATCAATTAAACCTTTTACTAATCTTCCTGGCATTGCTCCAACATAAGTTCTTCTGTGTCCTCTTAACTCATTTACATCTTCCATTCCACCAAGAGCTACTCTTATTAGTGGTCTTTTCAATGCTTTTGAAATAGAGTTTGCAAGTGAAGTTTTACCAACACCTGGAGGTCCTACGAAACATAGAACTGTACCTTTTGATTTTAAATCTTCAATATTTCTTTGCTCAAGTAGTTGTTTAACAGCAAAATACTCAGAGATTCTCTCTTTTGCTTTTTCAAGTGAATAATGATCTTTATTTAATTGATCTTCTACATTTTTAACAGAAATTTTCTCATTAGCATAATCACCAAAAGGAATATCTAAAACTTGTTCAACATAAGTTTGTAAAAGTGATGCATCAGGAGAATCAGGATTCATTCTTCCTAATTTTTCAATCTGCTTTTTAGTCTCTTTATAACCCTCTTTTGGCATAAACTCTTTTTTAGCTTTTAATCTTTTTTTATAAGATTTGATTTCTACATCTTTTTGATTATCACTTCCAAGCTCTTTTTGAATGGCTTTAATTTGCTCTTTTAAAAAGTAGTCTTTATGTGTTTTTTCAATTTTTGAGTTTACTTTTTGAGTAATCTCTTTTTGAATTTTAAATGATTCAATCTCTTTTTTAATAACTTCAATAATATCAAATAATCTTTGTTCTACATTTGCTTGAGAAAATAGTTTATATGCTTCATCTTTTTTAACTTTTAAAACAGATGAAATTAAATCGGCAATTCTTGTAGCATCATCATTTTCTTCAATTGTTTTTACTAAATCAGCAGGAAACTTAATATTTAATCTTGATAGTTTTTTTACATTTTCAATCAATACTTCAATTACAGATTTAATACTTTGTTCACTTGATTCTTCATTCTTTAAAATATCTACCCTTACAAATAATGCATTATCATCTGAAAAGTCAGAGATTTTACCCTTTGCTAAGCCTTGAAAAAGTACCTTAATTTTACCATCTGGTAAAGATACTTTTCTCATAATATTTCCAACAACTCCCACGTCATAGAAAGAATCGTGCTCTCTTTTTCCTTCTTTACCATGTTTTGAAACAGCAACAACAACTAACTTGTTATGTTCAATTGCATATTCAACTGCTTTAATATTTTGCTCATTGCTTAAAAAAAGTGGAGCAATCATAAAAGGATATAAAAATATATCGTCTTCTATTATTAAAGGTATAGTTTGTGGAAATTCATCATAGTTTTCTAATTCCATTAATTTAACTCCTAAAATTTGTTTGTATTTATTATATTTTATTCAAAAATTGATCTATAAAATGGTACTTTTACAGGTTCGATTTCATTTGGTGCAATCCAAGATTCTTTTAATTTACTTTCATAAAAAGCAGCTGCTGCTTCTTTATCTTTTCTTTTGTAAAGATCTACAATTTCTTTATCCATTGAAGCTTTTGCCATAGATAATCTAGCATTAATTGTATCAACTAAAGGCATATAAGGAGAAGTTGAATATTTCGCTTTAAACTCTTGAACTTGAACTAAAGTATCTTCAATTAATTGTTGATCTCTAAATTGGTATTTAAAACCTAAAAAGTTTGCTTTAATTTTTAAATATCTAGCATAATCTATATCTTTACTTAAACCAAATCTCTTAATATACTCATCTAAATAGAAGTTTGCAAGAGAATACTCTTCTTCATCAATGTGTGCATTAACTAAAATTAACATTGCACTTGGAATAAAAGGTGAATTTCTATGTTCACTTTCCAATGAAGTATATGTATCATCTGCTTCATCTAAATCAGCAGATGCAATTTGTTTTAACATCTTGTTATACCAATAAAGGGCTGGTTTATTGTACTCTTCTTCTGTTTTAGAAGAACACGCTGTAAATACAAAGGCTGCACAAGCTATTAATAATATATTTTTTAACTTAAAGCTTTTCATCATTTTAATATCCTTTCTCATAAAAGTGACATTCTATCTAATAGTAGCTTAGGAATTATCTGCTATAATTAATCAAAATAATCAAAAAGGTAATATAATGAAACTTACATTAATTGGTAATGGAATTATGGCTCAATCATTAGCAAGAGGTCTACTTAAAAATCATGAAGTAGAAATCATAGGAAGAGATATAGAAAAACTAAGAGCAATTCAAGAAAAAATGCCACAAGTAACAATAAAAGTATTAGAAGATCATGAAAATATCACAGATAAAAATGTTATTTTTTGTGTAAAGCCATATGCTTTACAAAGCGTGTCAGCTAGACTTACAGGAAATGCAAATATTTTATTATCAATCTTAGCTGGAACAAAATTAGAAACATTAAGAAAACAAATAAAAGCAAAACATTATATAAGAACAATGCCAAACATTGCAGCTTCTGTTCAAAACTCAACTACTACAATCACAGGTGATAATGAAGCAAAAACAGTAGCTATGGAAATCTTTGCAAGTATTGGCCAAGCTATTTGGGTAAATACAGAAAATCAACTAGATATTGCCACAGCAATTGCAGGAAGTGGACCTGCTTACTTAGCATTAATCGCTGAAGCTTTAGCAGATGGTGCAGTTAAAGCTGGACTTGAGAGACATATAAGTACACAATTAGTACAAGGTCTGTTTAGTGGGACTGCTTCACTTTTAAAACATTCACACCCTGCAATCATCAAAGA
>JAHIWE010000085.1 GCA_018816105.1 bacterium
CTGCCAGCTCTTGAGTTTATTTAATTTAAGCTTTTACTTATTCATACTCTTTGAGTATTTTTAGGTAGAAGCTTTTTTTTTAGTTTGTTTTTTACAAAAGCTATTACTTTCCTTTTTTCTTATCTTTTTATCTCTCTATATTTCGTTTATACGGGGTTTCTTATTTGGGCTTAGTCTTACTATGGTGTTTATTCTATTTTTGGGTTTTAGGTGGGGATTTTTAAGGTTGTGGAATTATTATTCTTTTTAGTTTACTTTGGATTTATTTAGAACAGGGATTATTATTCTTTTTTTATTTTTAACTAATCTTGGCTTTTTATATTAAAGTATAGCTATTTTATATTTTATATCTATTGCGTATTCTTTTATTTCTTGCGTACCATCTTCATTATTTGAGTTTAAGCCTATTTGATATATTAATGAGCTTTTATTACTTAGTTTTTGATTTAAATAGATTGACGAGTTTACATTTGTATTTTTATTTAATTCATTTCCCCAGTATGATTCATAATAGTTATGTATAGAGTAATTATCACTTAACTTTTTGTCTAATTTTAAATATGATTTATGCTCAAGTTTATTTATAACAGAGTTTTTTACAATATGTCCAAATGTATAATCTACACCATATATATTTTTCCATGTTTTTTTGTAGTTAATTTAATAAATGGATTTATTTTATTATTTAGTTTTATTCCAAGTCTAGTTTTAAAATCTAAATTTTTATATAGTTTACTATTAAAAGCAACTCCTAAATTTATATAATTAAGTGCAGCTATTTTTTCATTTTCAATAATATATTTTATCTCTTTTTTATCATCAGATTTAATTAATAGATTTAGTTTATTATTTATTCTTTCAAGCTTTACTCTATTATTTGAATTTTTTGAGTTTCTATAGCTATTTAGTTTATTTGGTAAGTCTATGATTACAGGCTGATGATATTTTTTGTTTTTATTTGTTTTAGTTAATGTTTCTTCTAAAAAAGATAAGTCTTGATAATCATCATTTGTATTTGAGTAACAATTGTTAGTAAGAATCAATATAGGTATTAATAATTTGTTAATTTATACATTATACACAAAAATTATTAAATTTTTTTTACTTGAGCTTCTACATTTAATTTATGGCACATTTTTATTCCATATAAATAAATTATCCATGAAATATATATCCAAAGAAATGTAAAAAGTAAGGTTGCAAGTGAGCCATAAATAGTGGTATAAGTTTTGTTATAAATAACGTAGTAAATAAATAGGTTCTTTGTTATTGATAGGACTATTAAAGTTATAAAAGAAGATATTAAAGCAGCTTTATTATCTATTGCTCTATTTACACTTAATTTAAATAAACTATAAAATATTAGCCAAGCAAAAAGGTAAGAAAATATTATATTTAAAATATTATTATCATAAAAACTCATTGCAATATTTAATGCAATAAATGCAAGTGGTAGAACAATTAGATAAATTGAATAAAATATAAATGAAATATGAATAGCTTTTCTTTTTGCCTTGTGAATTTTATTTACAATATACTCATAATCTTTGAAAAACATGATAAATACAAAAAGCATGTAAACAGTTCCTAATAATCCTAGTTTGTTTGAATTTGAAATATAGTTTTTTAAAGCATCAATTATATCTGTTGAGTGAGTAGGATTTATCAGATTGAAAATATATGAAGTGAAGATTTCCATATAACTTTGGAAATCTTCAAAACTTGAAATAATTGCTATTAAAAGAGCAATTATAGGAAGAATAGAAAAGATAGTAAAGAAGCTTAATGAAGCAGCATAATAAGTTGTATCATCATTAAAAAATGAATCTATTGCCCTTAATACTTTTTTAAATAAACTCTCTTTATTATCAATTATATTCATAGTAACATTATAATCCCATTTTAAATGGATTTAAAATATTATTTGGGTCAAAAGCTTTTTTGATATTTCTAAATAGATTCATTTCAGCTTCTGTAAAAGCTATATGCATAAATGGAGCTTTTGAAGTACCAATTCCATGCTCACCACTTAAAGTTCCACCTAAATCAACTACATATTGAAAAATTTCTTCGATAGCTTTATGTCCATCTTCCATCTCTTTTTCATTTGTTTTATCTTTTACCATTACATTAACATGGATATTTCCATCTCCTGCATGTCCAAAACAAGGAACTTGGAAGCCATATTTTTCACCAATTTTATAAATACCATCAAGTGCAACTGGTAATTTAGATCTTGGAACTGAAATATCTTCATTTAATTTTTTTGTTCCATAAATCATAGTTGCTGGACTTGCATTTCTTCTTGCAAACCAAAGTTTTTTACCTTCTTCTTCATCACGAGCTATTATAAATTCAGTTGAACCATTTGCTGCAAATGATTCTTTTAGTGTTTGAAGTTGTGAATCAATCTCTGCTAGTGAACTAGCATCAACATCACCAACTAGAATTCCACCAGCATTTTCAGGAAGTGAAATTTGCGGGAATTTTTGTTTTAATGCTTTAATTACAAGGGCATCTAAAAATTCCATTGCAACTGGATTAGCACCAGCTGCAAGTGATTTAAACACTGCTGTCATTGCTGTATCAACTGATGGGAAAACTCCCATATAAGTTTGTTTGAATTTTGGTTTAGGAATAAGTTTTAAAGTGATTTCTGTGATAATTGCTAATGTTCCTTCACTTGCTATTAAAATACCAGCAGTATTATATCCTGCAACATCTTTAATAGTTTTTTTACCAGCAACTATAATATCTCCATTTGGTAAAACAGCTCTTAAAGCCATTACATAATCTTTTGTAATACCATATTTAGCAGCTCTCATACCACCTGCATTTTCACTTACATTTCCACCAAGTGTTGAATACTCTTCACTAGCTGGATCTGGAGGATAAAATAATCCAACAGCTTCAACAGCTTTTTGAAATTCCATATTAATAAGACCTGGTTGAACAACACCAACCATATTTTCCATATCAATTTCAAGTAGTTTATTCATGTGTCTTTCAAGAGAAAGAATGATTCCTCCACTTGCTGGTAATGCTCCTCCTGTAAATCCAGAACCAGCACCCCTTGGAACAATAATAATTTGATGTTCATTACAATATTTTAAAATGTCACTTATGTCTTGTTCATTTCTTGGAAAAACAACTGCATCAGGTTCAAATCTTGTTCTTGTCGCATCGTAACAAAATGCAATTAAGTGAGCTTTGTCACTTTTAACATTTTCATCACCTACTACAGATGTAATATATTCTAAATGTCTTTTTTCTATCATCTTATAAACCTAAAATTCTTTTGTAATATTCGTCGTAATTTAACTCTTTTTTATCAGAGAAGAAAGAAAAGTCAAGGATAGATTCTTCAATCTCTTCAACTCTTGTATAAAATGGCATTTTACCTTCACTATTTTCATAGGCAAATGAGTATGAATCTAAAATGGTAAATGTTTTTGTATCAACTATATAAACTTTATTATTTAAAGCAAAAAATATTGTTCCTAAGTTTTGCTCAATTGCAAAAGATTGGAAATCTTCTTTTGTTGGGTAAGGTTTATTATTTACTTTTAATTTTGCAGCAAATATATCTGAGTGAATAAAGTTGTTTAATTTGAAATTATCTCTTACAGACTGAAAAGAGTCTTGAGTAGGAGTAATTAATAAAGAAGAGTTATACATATAGTTTAATACTAAAACATCTCCAATTTCAACTTCTCTTTTTGATGTAGGAAGTGCATCTTGTTTTAAGTCATCAAATTTAAAAAACTCTACTACTGAAGTATTACTATTTGAGCTTATAACTTTTGCATTTGAAACAATTAATCTTTTATCGTTGTCATAAATATGTACAACAATACCAGATTGTCCTACTATTAGATTCCCTACATTTATTGTTGATTTATTATCTTGAATATTTTCAATTTTCATACCCATTGGTTTTATTGAAAAATTCTTTTTAGAATAATCATTATCTACAATTTTATTTCCTAAACTATTTTGTGTTTCATTTTTAATAAAGTAGTATGTATAATTAAATTTATTTTGAGAAGGTACAATTTTAATATCTAATACATCCCAACCATCTTTTTTCATTTCATTTAAAGAAATTTTCCCTTTACAAACTCCACCATCAAGTGCAATTGTTTCAATTGTTGAAGGTTTTTCAACATCATTTTTGAAACATACTGTTTCTTGAGCAAACAGATTATTTGAAAGTAAGCATGTAGCACTAAGTAATAAAAGCTTATTAAATATTTTCGTCATTGTTTTTCCTATTATTTTGATTGTAATTCTTGAAGTTTCTCTCTAACTTCATCTACATGTAAAATTTCTATTTTCTC
Source organism: bacterium (assembly GCA_018816105.1). Classification (GTDB taxonomy): domain Bacteria; phylum Campylobacterota; class Campylobacteria; order Campylobacterales; family Arcobacteraceae; genus Aliarcobacter. Next base: position 4,341 of record JAHIWE010000085.1, read on the forward strand.
ACCTTTTACACTTTTTTTCTTTCTAACACTTACTTTATCCCAAATAGCAGCGATTTTACCATCAGGATTAATTATGAAAGTAGTTCTTACTACTCCCATAAACTCTTTTCCCATAAATTTTTTTAATTGCCAAATACCATAATCCTCACACATCTTTTTGCTAGTATCTGATAAAAGTGTGATTGTTAAATCTTTTGAATCAATAAATTTTCTATGTTTTGTTGTATCATCAGGACTAACTCCTAAAATTACAGCATCTAAATCATCAAAAAATGAGTGTTTATCTGTAAAGTCACAAGCTTGAGTTGTGCATCCAGGAGTTAAATCTTTTGGATAAAAATATAATACTATCCATTTACCTTCTAAATCTCTTGAGCAAATTTCAACATCATCTTGATTTGCTGCACAAAAACTAGGTGCAGTATCTCCTACTTTTAACATATTATTAATCCTTTATCTATTATTTTATTGCAATAAATGTGGCGAAGTTCACCCATTTAAATATAGTCTCACAGTGACTAAATCCTGCATCTAATATCATTTTTCTATTTTCTTCTTCTGTGTATGGTATTAATACATTTTCTAAAGCTTCTCTTTTTTGAGATATTTCAAATTCTGAATAACCTTGAGTTTTTTTGAATTCATAATACTCATCTATACTTTGTTTATTTAAAGTTGAATTAGAAGAAATTACTTTTTCACTGAAAATAAAAATACCTTTTTCTTGTAAAGAATCATATATTTTTTTTACTAATTTTTCTCTCTGAAGAGGTCTTATAAATTGTAAAGTATAATTAGAAAGAATAAGTTTTGCTTCATCATAAGAAACATCATGTAAATCAGCATTTACAAGCTCTATTTCAACACCAAATGCTTTTGCTTTTTTTTCTGCTCTATTTAGCATTGCACTTGAGTTATCAATACCTATTAATTTTAAATTATTTTTACAATGTTTACTTAATTCTATTAGTGTTGATGCAGTTGAGCAACCTAAATCGTAAACTTTATCATTTTCATTTAAAAAATTGCATGCGAAATCTATTGATAATCTTTGCATCTCTTTATAAAAAGGTACTGATCTGTTTAACATATCATCGAATACCGATGCTACTTCTTCATCGAATTCGAATTGTTTTGTAATTGATTTTTTAAATACTTTATCTACCATGGTAGATATTTTATCTAAATGCATATTAATAAATATTAATAATTTTAGATTTAATAAATATTTATCTATTTAAAATAAATTCTTGCAGTTTCAATGTCATTTAAAATCTGTTTTTTAAGCTCATCAAAACTATCAAATTTTTTATTATCTCGAAGTTTTTCATAGAATTTTATTTGAGTTGTATAATTAGAATTTTTAATATCTTCATCAATAATATGTGTTTCAACAGCGTAAGTTCCATCTGTTGTAGCTCTATGTCCTAAAAAGGTAATTGAGTTATATTCTTTATCATCTAAAATTGTTTTAGTTACATAAACTCCTTCTTGAGGGAGTAAAAACTCTTCGATTTTTAGATTTATTGTTGGAACAAAACTTTTAGCTCCTAATCCTTGTCCTTTGATTTGATGACCATAGATTTTATACTCTTTTCCTAAAAGTTTATTTGCTATTTTAATATCCCCATCTTTTATATATTGTCTTATTATTCTTGAATGAACAGCAATATCATCTATTTTAATTTCATCTATAACTAAAACTTCACCTTTGAATAACTCTTTTAATTTTTCAATACAATATCTTCTATTTTTTCCAAAACAAAAATCAAAACCTACAACGATTTTTTTAAGATTTGGAAATTCTTCTTTTAATAATCTAATAAATTCATCCCCTTCAAGATGTTTTATATTTTCTAAAACATAATAATAAATAGGATAAATACTATACTCTTGTCTATATCTTTTTGGAGTTAAGTTTGCATATCCTGATTCGATTGATAAAATAGCGCCGTTAGAATCTAGATTTTTAAATAGTTCTTGATGGGCGCTGTGCATTCCATCGAATCCTCCAATTGCTATTGAAGTTATTGTATTTTTATTTACTAAAATAGAAGAGCTCTTCTTCATTTCCATCTTTTCCTTGCAGTTTACTCATTGCTGAGTAGTTTAATTTCCAATTTAAATTTTTTGTATACTCTAAAAATTTTTCTCTTGATTTAATAATGGCATTTTTATCTTTTACAACACCTTTTTTATCCCTTTTTACATTTGTTCCAACTTCAAATTGAGGTTTAAAAAGAATAATAATATCCTTTGAAGATAATCTATTTATATCTTCAATAATATGTAAAATAGAGATAAATGAAACATCACAAGTTACAATATCAAAAATTTCATCACTTTTGAAATCTCTAATATCTGTATTTTCAAAAAAGTTAATTTTAGAATTATGTTTTATTCTTTGGTGTAGTTGGTTTGAACCAACATCAACACAAGTTACTTTGTTCACATTTTTTTCTAATAGAATTTGTGTGAATCCACCCGTACTGCTTCCAATATCAAGACTGTTTTTATTTTCTAAAATAAAATTAGGCAATTCTTCTAAAAAATATTTTAGTTTATAAGCAGCTCTGGATACATAAAAATCCTCTTCTAAAATTTCTATTTTATGATTCTCTTCCACATTAAAAGATGGTTTTGATATAATCTCTCCATCAATTTTAACTTTTTCTGATTTTATTAATTCACAAGCTTTATTTCTGCTTTGAATATTAAAGGTTTTTGTTAAATATAAATCTAATCTCATGGAGGCAATTATAGTTGAAGTTTGTTCAAAAAGAGTTTAGCTGCACTTACGAAGAAAAAAAATCAAAATTTATAGCTTTTTTAATGCCCTTTAAAATGTTTGATGAAGTGATGACTAAGCTAAGAAATGAACATCCAAAAGCCAGACATTTTGTATATGCCTATAGACATTTAAATGAGTTTGATCAAATAATAGAAAACAGTAGCGATGATGGAGAACCAAAAGGTACAAGTGGAAAGCCCTGTCTTACTGTGTTAGCTGGAAATGAGCTTATAAATACAGCTGTAATAACAGTGCGATATTTTGGTGGAGTGAAACTAGGAACAGGTGGATTAGTTCGAGCTTATGGAGATAGCGTAAATGAAGTTATAAAAATAAGTGAATTTAAAGATTATCAAAAATTAATAACGAAAACTTTAATATGTGACTATGCAGAATTATCAAAACTGGAATATCTTTTGAATCAAGAAAATATAATTGTCAAATCAAAAGATTTTTCAACTAATATTGAAGTAAAAGTAGAACTTACAAATGAACAATTTAATCAATTAATATCTTTACTTTCTAGGAATATTTCAGTAATATAATTAGAATAGTTATTATATTATGAGGTTTTATGAAATTTTTTCTTTTTTTTTCATTCTTAATGTATTTTCATTTATGTGCTAATGATAAAATTAATATTAATTTTACAGATTTAAAAGTTAGTGATTTGATTAAAATTACTTCAAAAGTAATTAACAAAAATATACTTTTCACTCAAGAAATACAAGGAACAGTTGATTTTATTCCAAACAGTGATTTGTCTAAAGAAGAACTTGTAAAAATACTAGATTTAGTTCTTGAAGATAAAGGTTATAGATTAATAGAGAATAAAAATATATTAAGAGTTATAAAACTTTCAGATATAAAAAAAGAGTCATTATCTATTAAATTAAAAAATATAAAAGCAATTGATGCAAAAAAGAAGTTAGATGAACTTTCAAAATCAATATTTGACGAAGAGAAACAAAAAATTTCAATTATTGAGAATTTTAATGATAATTCTTTAATTTTTATTGGTGATAAAAAAGATATTGAATATTTATCAAAATATATTAAGGATGTTGATAATCAAACTATTTTAAAGAAAAAAGAGTTGAAAATTTTTTCTTTAAAAAATGTAGAAGCTTCTAATGTAATAAAAATTTTAGAAGAAATTATAAATAAAAAAATTTATTTAGATCCAAATGATAAACCTCTTTTTTCTTTAGACATAGAATCTAATTCAATAGTTTTGATGGGTATATTAGAGGAACTTTCATATATTGAGAATTTAATAAATGAATTAGATAAAGAAAAAACACAAGTTTATGTTCAAGCAAAAATAATTGAAGTAAATGATGATTTAATAAATCAAATAGGTGTTTCATATGGAATCTTTGGTGCAAGTGCTAGTAATAATGTATTATCTAGTTTTTCTTCAAGTTTAAATAAAGGAACGGTTCCCTCTTTAAGTATTGATGGACTAAAAATCCCTGATTTAACTTCTGGTTTAGCTTTAGGAGCATCCTTAAATTTGCTTAAACAAAATGGAGCATTGGATATTGTCTCTGAGCCATCAATATTAGCTATAAATAATAAAGAGAGTTCAATTTATGTGGGAGAAACAATTTCAATAAAAGTTTCAAGTAGTGTAACAGATGGCGGAACTATAAAAGAAAACTATGAAAGAGAAGATGTGGGTTTAACATTAAAAGTAAAACCTAGAATTTCAAATGATACAAAAGTTACCTTAGATATAGAAACAATTCTAGAAGGTGTTAAAACAACTCAAACAATTAGTGGAAATGCAGATACTTCAAAAAAACAGATAAAAACTACAGCTATTTTGAATAATGGTGAGAGTGTTATAATAGGTGGATTAATTGAAAATAAAGTTGAATCAACAAATCAGAAAGTTCCTGTATTAGGAGATGTTCCTTTATTTGGTGAATTATTTAAAAATACTGTAAATAATACAAAGAAAAATAATCTAGTGATTATAGTAACTCCTTATTTAATACCTAAAACAAAAGACATAACATTTGTTAGAAATAAACTAAGTGAACTTAAAAATCTTGAAGATAGATATTTAGCAGATTCTTTGGTTCGATTAAAAGAAGAATCTTTAAAGAAAAAAATTGAAGGGAAAAATAGGGAAGAAAAAATAAATAATTTAAATAAAGAGCTTGAAAAATATGAAAATAAGAATGAAAAATCAATTGATAAAAAAAGTGAACATGAAAAAAGAGTTAGTGAAATTTTAGGATATTAAGCTTTTATAAATAACACTAATCTATCATTTATAGCAAGTGATGAAATAGTATTTTTTGTATTTGTTGAATTCATGATTTTATTACAATCTGAGCACAAAATTATAATATTTTCAAAGTTATAACCACCACCATCTTTTATATCTTTTACAAAAATTGAAAAGGCATTATCAAGTGCTATTTTATCTCCACATCTATTACAACACTTATTGTCTCTTTTCCATGCTAACTCTTTTCTTTGTAACCAATCATTGGGATATTTTGTATTAGAAACAGATTTTTCCATATAGTTTGCCCAAAGTTTATCTTTTGGAACTGCTTCTTGAGTTTGTTTTTTATATGGATAATCAAAAAATTGTTGAATAATATTTTCAACAATTAAGGTTTCTCTTAATTGTGTATTTTTTTCATTTTCTGTTTTATCAATAATAGAGTAATCAATCTTTATTTTTGGGTGATGTTGGTTCATAAGAAGTTTTAAATCTTTTACAAAAAGGTGAAAAGTTCCACCTGATTTGTATTTTGTAAAGATTTTTTTTCTATAAATATATAAAGGTAATAAGCATGCTATTAGAAGTCCTGAAGCAATACTAAAATTAATATCTAATAACAAACTTTTCCTTTTTATATAATTTCTGGATCAATTTTGTGTTTATTTAATGTCTTTCTAGCTTCGTCGTGTTTCCCACTTACTAGTTGTTGTAATTCATTTACGTGAATAACAGGAAGAATAATTTCCCTTCCTGAGAACTTTTCTATTTGTTTTCTATTGTAATCAAATACATAAAAATCTTCAATTGTATCAACTAATAAAAAATCTGCATTACTATCAAAAGCATCTAATAAAATAGTCGATGCTATACAATATGTAATTTGTGGATTTTTATTAAATGTATTTTTCGCAATATCAAGTTTTAGAGTATCAAGGTTTAAAAAATTTGCATTTAATTTATTTAATAAATCTAATGTTTTTTCATTATTTTTTGAAGGATAATATGCAATATTAAAATCTTTAAAATCATGTTTAATTTCATAAGTTTCTTCAAAATTTCCAAAATCAATAATTAAAGTATTATTTATTCTAAAATTTTGTTTATCTAAGTCTTCAAATACAGTTAATCTTTTTTGTATATCTTGAATTTTTTCTTCAATTGATTCATCAATATTGTAAATTCTATTTTCTAAACTTGTATGGTATTGTGCACCTATTTCAAAATCATTTAATACATGTAAAATGTAATTAGCATAATTGGGAGTTCTTTGAATTAAATCATAAGCGATAAGTAAAATAGGATCACCAATATAGTCACTATGATAGTTTAGTGTGTTAGAAGCGTAATAATATTGTTTTAATTCACTATAATTTGCTTCATCTTCATCTGTTGTATAATTTTTTAGAATTTTAAATTTTTCAATAAAATCATTATCATCTATTAATAAATCATCGTAAGCTCTTCTAATTGAAATAGGCTCAATAGTAAGCTCTTTTCCAAAGTTTTCAACAATTTCTTTTATAGTAATATTAGCTTTTACATAAACGCCATTAATAACTAAATCAAAATTTTCACAATTTTTGAAACCTAATTTTGCAGTTTTATTTATAGTTTTTAAAATGTCTAAAATATTTTTTTCATTTTCTAATTTTAAAAAATGTTTTGTATAGTATGGTAAGTAATCTGAATTTTTATCAAATTTGAATAAGGAAATTTCTAGTTTCATTAATAATACACCTTTTTTGTTATTGAGTAGATTCTATTTAATTTATACTTAAAGAAAATGATAAGTATATGATTTTTATACTTATCATTTAAAAGATGTGCTATTCTGTAAACCTTTTTACATCAGCACCAATTTTTGAAAGTTTTCCTTCTAAATCTTCATACCCTCTATCAAGGTGATAAATTCTATGAATATTTGTTTCTCCATCAGCTACAAGAGCCGCTAGAACTAAAGCTGATGATGCTCTTAAATCTGTAGCCATTACATCAGTCCCATTTAGAGTTCCTTTTTTACCATTTATAGTTGCAGTATTACCATTTAAGTGAATATCAGCCCCCAGTCTTAAAAGTTCACTAACATGCATAAATCTATTTTCAAATAGTCTTTCATCAATTGTACTAGTTCCATTTGCTTGAGTTGCTAATGCCATAAATTGAGCTTGCATATCTGTAGGAAATCCTGGATACTCTGTTGTAATGATATTTACAGGTTTAATTTCATTTGTAGGAAGAATTGTAACACTGTTTTCATCTTGTAAAATTTCAAAATTCATCTCTTCAAGTTTTGAGATAATTGCTTCTAAATGTAAAGGAACAACTTTATCAATTTTTAATTTTTGATTTTTGATTGCTGCTGCACACATATAAGTTCCAGCTTCAATTCTATCAGGGATTACATCAAAAGGTTTTATATCTATTAGTTGTTGTCCTGTTCCTTCAATAATGATTTTTGAAGTTCCAATACCTTGAATATTTACTCCTGAATTTGCTAATACTTCGCAAAGTTGTACAATTTCAGGTTCTTTTGCTGCATTTATAATTGTAGTTGTTCCATGCGCTAAGGCTGCTGCCATAACTGTATTTTCAGTTCCACCAACTGTAACTTTATCAAATACAATTTTTGCACCTTTTAATCCATTTGGTGCAGTAGCTCTTATGTAACCGTGCAAAATTTCAATTTTTGCACCCATTTGCTCTAAAGCTTTTAAGTGTAAATCAACAGGTCTTTGACCAATTGCACACCCCCCTGGAAGTGAAACTTCACAATGTCCAAATCTAGCAAGAATTGGTCCTAAAACCAAAATAGATGCTCTCATTGTTTTTACAATATCATAAGTAGCTGTTGTATTATTTATTGTTGTTGTATTGATTTTTGCAGTATGATTATCTTTTTCAAAACTACCACCTAGTTTTTTGATTAATTTTAAAAAAGTATTGATATCAACTACATTTGGTAAGTTTCCAATAGTTATTTCGTTTTTTCCTAAAATAGTACAAGCAATTAAAGGAAGGGCTGCATTTTTTGCACCTGATATTTCAACGCTTCCTGAAATATCTTTTCCCCCAACAATTTTTAAGTATTCCATGTTTCCCCTACAATTATTTATATAAAGCTAATATGATAGCTAAAATAAGCTTTAAGATATGAAGCATGTCAATAATCTTTTTTTAATAGGATTATAAATACAATTGTTTCTTTATTATTGAAAGGTTTCTATGGAAAATCAGGTTAATAAAGGTATACAATATATGCTTTTTGCATCATTATTGTTTGCATTTATGGGGGCTGCTGCAAAAGAACTTAGTGACAGTATGAGTTCAGTTGAAGTTGTCTTTTTTAGAAATATATTTGGAGTTTTATTAATTTTAATATCTATTTATAAGTCACCACTAAAGCAAATAGGTGGAAAATTTTGGTTATTGGTATTTCGAGGCACGGCTGGATTTATTGCATTATTATTCTTTTTTTATAACATTTCACAAATACCTCTTGGTGAGGCTATGACTTTTTCTAAAACATCAACAATTTTTACAGCAGTTTTAGCATATTTTTTATTAAAAGAAAAGTTAGGAATAAAAGGTTGGTTGGGTGTTTTTGTAGGTTTTATTGGGATTGTATTTATTACAGAATTTGATGGAAGTACATTAGAAAAAACTGATTATTTAGGAATACTTTCAGGTGTAGGAGCTGCACTTGCTTATACCTCTGTTCGTGAACTTAGAAAATTTTATGATTCAAGAGCTATTGTTTTATCTTTTATGACAATAGGAACAATTGGACCATTAATTTTAATGATAATATCAAGTTTTTATTCAAATTCATCTTTGGATTTTATGTTAGGTTCTTTTGTAATGCCACAGCCTGATGATTGGATATATATTATTTTATTGGGAATTTTTGCTACTTTTGCTCAAATTTATATGACAAAGGCCTATTCTTTTGCAAAAGCTGGAATAATTGGAACCATATCATATAGTAATATATTATTTTCAATAATTTTGGGACTTATATTAGGAGATAAATTTCCTAGTATTTCAATTGTTTTTGGTATACTATTGATAGTTTTAAGTGGTTTATTAGTATCAAGTAAAAAGGAATAAAGATGGAGTTTTTAGCTAATTTTACATTTTGGGAAGAGTTTTGGATTGTTTTTGTTGTTATTATGATTGCATGGTACATTCATGATAAATATGTACAAAGGGAACATCAACTACTTGTTAATTACCCAATTATAGGAAGATTAAGATATGTATTGGAAGAAGCGCGTGAGCCTTTTAGACAATATTTTGGTGATGAAAAATTTTATGAATCAAAAGATAAACTTGATTGGGTTTATAAAGCAGCAAGGGATTTACCTAATTATGCATCTTTTTCACCTGCTCAACCTTTACCAAAACCCAAATTTATGATTAGACATGCAAATATTGTTTTAAATGATAATGAAGTTGAAGATAAATTTGATGTAACTTTTGGAGAGAGAAGAAAAAAACCTTATACAGCAAAAAGTATAATTGCTCGTTCTGCTATGAGTGATGGGTCTATTTCACCTGAGGGAACACGTGCATTTGTTCAGGGATCGTTTATTGGAAAATTTCCTATAAATTCAGGTGAAGGTGGAGTCACTTCAAACTTTTTTGTAACTCATACTAAGTATGACCCCTCATATATGAAAATAGTGGATAGTACACCTTTTAACAAGAAAATTAAACATTTTGTGAAATTTTTCTTTAATGGTGCAACTGCTGCTGATGTATATAGAAAATTAGTTTTTAAAAATGACCCAGAAGCTGAAACTTATATTTTAGATATGAACAGTAAAGTTTTTTATAGACCTAATTGGGATGCTCCATTGGAGAACTTCCCCAAAGAAGTTCCTTCTGATATGCCTGATATTGTTTTTCAGATTAGTTCAGGACTTTATGGTGCAAGAGATAAACAAGGAAATTTTGATCCTGATAGATATCAAAAAGTTATGAGATTCTGTCAAATGACAGAAATTAAAATGGCTCAAGGTGCAAAACAAACAGGTGGAAAATTAGCAGGGCATAAAGTAACTCCTGCAATTGCATATTATAGAAATGTTGAAGCTTATAAGGATGTTTTTTCACCTAATAGATTTCCTTATGCAAATAGTATTGAAGAGTTATTTGATTTTGTCGGGAAACTGCAAGAACTATCTGAAAAACCAGTTGGTATAAAAATAGTAATTTCAGATATTGAAAATATTGAACCATATGCAAAAGAGATAAAAAGAAGAGTTGATGCAGGAATTGATGCTTATCCTGATTATATTACAGTTGATGCAGGAAGCGGGGGAAGTGCAACAGCTCCTATTGAAATGATGGAAAGAGTAGGGCTTAATGTTAGAGATTCTGTTTATTTAGTAAATAAAGTTCTAACAGATTATGGAGTAAGAGATAAAGTAAGACTAGTAGCAAGTGGTAAGATTTTAACACCTGATGATATTGTTATTATTATGAGTTTAGGGGCTGACTTTTTACAAATAGCAAGGGGATTTATGATGAGTGCTGGATGTATACGAGCTAGATATTGTTCAGGTACAACAGGGCGTGATTGTCCTGTAGGACTTGCTACTCAAAATAAGAGTAAAAGAAGAAAATATTTTGTTTTTAGACATGCCACGTATGTTGCAAATTATCATAAAAATCTTTTAAAAAATGTAAAAGGTTTATTAGCAATTATGGGTCTTAAAAACATAAATGAGTTAAATAAACATAGATTGTTATTTTTAGATAAAGACTCAAGAGTTCATGATAATATTGATGAGGTATTTAAAAGACAATTAGATTTAGGAAAAGATTTGGAGGATGAATACCATGAACTTAGATAAGGTGATTTCAGGATTTTTTATTATCCTAGCAATGACTTTAAATTTTGGATTCTTTTATGGTGATATGCAGTCTGTTGAGAGTCATAGTAAATATGAATTATTTGCAGCAATTGTAATAAACTTAATTGCAACTATTTTAAAACTAGGTGATAAAACTCAACTAGGTTCTGTTTTATTAGCAACTTCTTTAGTTGCTGATATTCAGTTATTAGCAGCAGCTGCTGTTTGGACAATCGCAGCTTATTCATATACAGTTGATTCATCGCTTATGACAGTAATTGTATCTTTATCAGGTGGGGCATTATTGGCAAATCTTACTTCTGTTGCATTGTATGTTGGTGATACATTAAAATCTAAAAGATAAGAATAGGTAGTTATATTGAAAAACAACTCTTTATTTATAATATTACAAAAAATGAGAAAACCATTTTTAGTAATATTGATAACATATACAATTGCTATTTGTGGTTTAATTTTTATTCCAGGAGTTGATGATCAAGGAAATGCTCATAATATGACAATATTTGATGCTTTTTATTTTATTTCATATACAGCCACTACAATAGGATTTGGAGAAACTCCTTACACTTTTAATTATCCTCAAAGAATTTGGGTTACATTTTCAATATATCTAACAGTAATTGGTTGGTTTTATAGTGTTGGGTCTTTGGTCTCTTTATTTCAAGATAAACTATTTTTACAAGAGATAGAAAAAGCTAAATTTTTAAGACAAATAAAAAATCTAAATGAAAAATTTATTGTAGTTTTAGGTTATAACCAAATCACAAGAAAAATCATTATGAAGGCATTAGCCCAAGGCTTAAGAACAGTGGTAATTGAAAAAGATAAAATGAAAATAAATAATTTACTTTTGGAAAATTTTACGCCAAATGTTCCTATATTATTTAGTGAAAATTATAATGTGAAAGTATTAGAAGCTGCAGGATTAAAAAAAAGAAATTGTAAGGCTATTGTTTCATTATTAGAAGATGATGCTTTAAATTTAAAAATTACCTTAATTGCTAAGAGTTTAAATAAAAATATAAAAGTTGCCGTAAAATCAACAACATCAAATCATACAGAAAATCTAAAAGATTTAAATGCGGAGGTTGTTGTTAATCCTTTTTCTATTATCTCATCTGAAATAAATATGGCACTATCTGCCCCAAGTTTATTTAAATTGGAAAAATGGTTATATGGAATTGATGATTTAAATGCGACTTTACCGCTTTTTCCTAAAGGTCTTTATATTATTTGTGGATATGGAAGAATGGGAAGAAAAATTTTTGAAAAATTAAATGATGATAATGTTGAGGTTAAATTAATAGAATTAGATAAAAATAAAAACAATAAATTTACTGCTAATGAACGATCACATTTAATTTTTGGAAATGCAGATGATAAAGAACTGTTATCAGATATTGGAATAAAAGATGCAGTTGCAATAATAGCAGCAACTGATGATGATACAACAAATTTATCAATATTAGCAACAGCAAAAAAACTAAATCACAAAATTGTAACAATAGTAAGAGAAAATGATATTTTGGATGATTTTTTATTTAAAAATGCAAATATAAATCATATTTTTACTCCTTCAAAGATTTTAGTAAATAAAGTTACAAATGCTTTGATAAATCCCCTTAGTGATAAGTTTCTAAAGGCTATTATAAAAAAAGATAATGAATGGGCTTCGAAACTTGTTGTGAAATTATTAAAAGAGATAGATTCAAATCCACTTCTTTTAGAAATTGAAATAAACGAAGCTACAACTCCTCAAATTTATAATCATTTATTAAAGGAAGAAATCTTATTTTTAGGATTATTAGCAGTTTCTTTACATAATAAAGAACATAAAAACAATATTGTTCCTTTGTTACTTCAACGAGAAAATGATATAATGTTGACCCCAACATGGGAAAATGATATCAAAATTGGTGATAAAATTTTACTAGCATGTGACAACCATGCCAAAGATGATATAGAGTATATTTGTCAAAATATTTATGAATTTTATTATGCAACAACAGGCAAAGAAAAACGAACAATTTTTAAAAGGAATTAAATGAAAATATTAACAGGACCATGTGTACTTGAAGATAGAGACACAGTAATGAGAATCGCAGAGAAATTAAAACCATTAAGTGAAGATAAAAGAGTTGAATTTTATTTTAAAGCTTCATTTGATAAAGCAAATAGAACAAGTATAAGCTCTTTTAGAGGACCAGGACTTGATGAGGGATTAAAATTATTCCAAGAGATAAAAGAGCAATTTGGATATAAAGTTGTAACGGATATTCATGAATCTTACCAAGCAGCACCTGCTGGTGAAGTAATGGATATCTTACAAATTCCTGCATTTTTATGTAGACAAACAGATTTATTAGTAGCAGCTGCTAAAACACCTGCAATTATAAATATCAAAAAAGGACAATTTTTAGCAGCTGATGCTATGAAGCATCCAGTTGAAAAAATCTTGAATACAAGAGGAATCACAGAAGTTAACTATGAAAATTCTGAGAAAACTGGAGTTTGGCTTTGTGAAAGAGGTAATACTTTTGGATATGGTGCTTTAGTAGTTGATATGAGAAATTTACTTTTATTAAGACAATACGCTCCTGTAATCTTTGATGCAACACACTCAGTTCAAATACCAAGTACAGGTGGAACAACTGGTGGTAACTCTTCATTTGTTCCATATATGGCAAAAGCTGCAGCTGCAGTAGGTGTTGATGGATTCTTTTTTGAAACACATACAGATCCAAGTGTTGCTCTTAGTGATGGACCAAATATGTTAAAAATTGATGACTTATACAAAACTGTAAGTGACATTTTTGCAATCAAAGAAGCTTTAGGATATAATTAATCCTTATACACATATTTTTGGAGAAATAAATGAAAATTATTGAAGGTAATTTAAGATTAAATGGTACTGAAAAAGTAGCTATTATAAATGGAAGATTTAATCATATTATAACAGATAGATTAGTTGAGGGTGCAAGGGATGCATTTAAAAGACATGGTGGGAATGATGATAATTTAGATTTGATTTTAGTTCCAGGTGCTTTTGAAATTCCTTTTGCTTTAGAAAAAGCATTAGAAAGCGGAAAATACGATGCAATTTGTTGTGTTGGTGCAGTTATTCGAGGAGCTACTCCTCACTTTGATTATATCTCAGCAGAAGCTACAAAAGGTATCGCAACAGTTGGAATCAAACATGGAAAACCTGTAGCTAATGGTGTTTTAACTACTGATACAATTGAGCAAGCAATTGAGAGAGCTGGTTCAAAAGTTGGTAATAAAGGTGCTGAAGCTATGGTTACTATTATTGAAATGCTAGATTTATATAGCGAAATGGGGAAATAATTTGGCAACTAGAACACAAGCTAGAGAGTCTGTAATTGGTTTATTATATGCTTATGATTTAGGTAATGAAGGAATTGTAAAATTTGTAGATGAAATTTTAGAAGATAAAAAAATTAGAAATCAACAAAAAGAATTTGCTTTAAAACTTTTTAACGGAACAGTTGAAAATATCGAAACTATTGATAATGAAATTAAAGCACATTTAAATCAAGGAACTTTAGAAGATATAGGTTCTGTTGAAAAATCAATTTTAAGACTTGCAGTTTATGAGATTTTATTTGAAAGTTTACAAAAAGCTATTGTTATTAATGAAGCAATTGAATTATCAAAAAGATTAGCTAGTGATGGTGCTCCAAAATTTGTAAATGGTTTATTAGATAAGATTGTAAAGGCTTAAGTTATGAGTAATGCTATGAAATTATGTGTATCTTTAGATTTGCCAAGTGCTGAAGAAAACTTGGCATTAGTAGAACAAATAAAAGATTTTGATGTTTGGTTAAAAGTAGGGTTTAGAACATATATTAGAGATGGAAAAAAGTTTTTAGAAGATTTAAAAGCTATTAATCCAAATTTTAAAATATTTTTGGACCTAAAACTTTACGATATTCCAAATACAATGGCAGATGCTGCTTTTGAAATAGCAAACTTTGGACTTGTAGATATGTTTAATGTACATGCAAGTTCAGGAGTTACTGCAATGAGTGAAGTTATGAATAGAATCAAAGATATTCCTAATAAGCCATTGGTTTTAGCAGTAACTGCCCTTACATCTTTTGATAATGATAGTTTTAAAGCTATTTATAACGAAGATATAAATAGGAAAGCAACACAGTTTGCAATTGATACATATAACTCAGGTGTTGATGGTGTTGTATGTTCTGCTTATGAAAGTTTTGATA
>JAHIWE010000086.1 GCA_018816105.1 bacterium
AAAAAGAGTCTTTTGTAAGTCATTTGAATTATATTATTTTATAAGAGAGAAAAACAAAATGAAAATTGAACTAATGGATGGATTATTCTTCTTCTTTTTTACATGCTCATTAACATATATTTTTTTTCATTGATATTGTTATGGGAAATTCTGAAATCAAAAATATGATTTCAAAATATCCAATAAAAAACAAATCTATTTTACTACATAAAAGTTAAAGAATTTAATCTATTTCTATAAATGATTTTATCATCAGCATGAATAACACTATCTTCAATTTTTTTATTGATAATTCCATGTTTTGGCGATTTTATACATACAGGATCAGTTGCATTCATATCACCTGTTAGTGCAAATGCTTGACATCTACATCCACCAAAGTCCTTTTCTTTTTCATCACAAGTTCTACAAGGATCTTTCATCCAGCTATCACCTCTGAAATAATTAAATGCTGATGATTCATTCCAAATTTGCTCAATAGAAAATTCCTTTACATTTGGAAATGTAAGTGGTAGTGTATTTGCAGTATTACAAGGAAGTGCTATACCATCTGGATTTATAGTTAAAAACGTAGTTCCCCAACCATTCATACAGGCTTTTGGTCTAGTAGCAAAATAATCAGGAACAACAAAAAACACTTTCATATCTTTTCTTTTTTCTCTATAATAATTTGTAACTTTTCTAGCTTCTGTAATTTGCTCTTGAGATGGTAAAAGTGAATTAATATTTTTTAATGCCCATCCATAATATTGAATATTAGCAATTTCTAAATAATTTGCTCCTAATTTTTCAGCAAGCTCAATTATTTCTCCCACTTGATGGATATTTTGTCTTGTTATACAAGTATTTATAATCAATTGAAGCCCAGCATCTTTTACTTCTTTTGCAAAAGCCATTTTTTCATCAAATGAGTTTTTATTATTAGTAATTAAAGTCATAGTATCTCTATCATGAGATTGAATACCTAGCTGAACTGTTTTAAGTCCCGCCTCTTTAAGTTTTGCAACTATTCCTTTAGGAGCTCCCACTCCAGAAGTTATTAAGTTTGTATAAAATTTTAAATAGTTTGCTTTTTGAACAATTTCTACTACATCTTTATTTAATAAAGGCTCACCACCAGAAATTCCTAATTGAACAGCTCCCATAACTCTTGCTTGCTCCATAACTCTAAACCAATCTTCTTTAGTCATTGCATCTTTTGTTTTTGCAAAATCTAGTTGATTATAACAGTATGCACACTCTAAGGGACACTTGTGAGTTAACTCTAAAAGTATCCATAAAGGTGGTTTTATTTCATTATTCATAACTTATCCAATTTCTATTTTGTGCTTCTTCTACAAAGCTTTTTATATCTTGTGTTAAATCTTCTAATTCAAATTTTTCACATAAAATTTTATTTATATTCTCTATATTATTATTTCCATCACAAAGGGCTAGGATTTCTCCTGCACTTTGATTTAATTGAACCATTCCTTCAGGATATAATAAAACATAACAGTTCTGTTTATCTTCCCATTGAAATTGGAAATTTGGGTTTATTTTTATTTTTTTATTTAAATTTTTCATTTTTCTACTTACAATTAAAATATGGTGGTCTTTTTAACTCATAAGCTAAGTATAAAGCATCACACATTGTCCATAATATATCTAATTTAAACTGTAAAATAGAAAAAGCTTTTTCTTGAAGTTCTCTTGTATTAAACTCTTCAAGAGTAATAGCCAAACCATGTTGCACATCACGTCTTGCTTCACTTAATCTTTTTTGGAAATATCTTAGACCTTTTTGCTCAATCCAAGGATAATTATCTGGCCAAGTATTTAGCCTTTGTTGATGAATTTGAGGAGCAAACATTTCAGTCAAAGATGACATAGCAGCTTCTTTCCAAGGAGCTCGTCTAGCAAAATTCACATAAGCATCAACTGCAAATCTAACAGATGGCAATAAAAACTTATGAGAAATCAAATCCTCTTTCTTAAGTCCAACAGCTTCACCTAACTCTAACCAAGCTTCAATTCCCCCACCAACAGTATCATGGTCAAGTATTCTATCTATCCACTTTCTTCTATCTTCTAAACTAGGACAATTTGACATAATAGCAGCGTCTTTAATAGGAATCATACATTGATAATAAAATCTATTTGCAACCCAACCTTGAATCTCTTCTTTAGTGCAAGAACCCTCATACATTCTTATATGAAATGGATGATTTATGTGATACATACTTCCCATATCTCTTAATTTTGTTTCAAATTCTTCTTTGCTGTAAGCTTCTTGCATTTTTTTCTCCTATTTATTAAATAAATCTTCTTTAAATTTCTATACTCATACCATCATAAGATATTTCAATTCCATGGGATATAAGCTCTTTATACTCTGGATTTGACTCATCTAAGATGGGATTTGTATTATTTATATGAATTAAAATCTTTCTTGGTTTTTCTAAAGTATCAAGGACTTTTATTAAACCTTCTTCGCCATTTAATGGAATATGCCCCATCTCTGTTCCTAGTTTTTTAGAAAAATTCCCTTTTATCATTTCATCATTTGTCCACAAAGTTCCTTCTAATAATAAAACATCAGCTTTTGACATCTCTTCTAAAATATGATCTTCAAGAACTCCAAGTCCTGGAAGATAAAAAAGTCTTTTTCCTGTATTTTTATTTACAACTGTAACTCCAATATTATCACCCTTTCTTGGCTTATCTCTATATGCTGAATATGGAGGTGCATTTGAGATTAGTGAATGTGCGTAAAATTCATAACTTGGCATCACTGGGATTTCAAACTTTGTAGTACTATTTGGAAGAATTTCATGCCAAAAAGTTCCACCACCATCCCAATGTTTTAACATTTTCATTAAAGGAAATGATGTGTTTAACTCTTCATTTACTTCTTTTGTACAATAAATTTGATGAGGACATCCTTCTCTTAACATTAAAAGCCCTGTTGTATGATCAATCTGTGCATCATTAAAAATAATAGCTTTTATTTTTGTTTCTCTAGTTTTTTTTGGATGTAAAAAAGGTGAATTATGAATTTGTTCTAAAATATCAGGTGAAGTATTAAATAAAACCCAATTCTCACCATCTTCACTAATGGTAATTGAACTTTGCGTTCTTCTTTTAATTGTAGTTTTACCTTCTCTATAACCTTTGCAATTATCACAATTACAATTAAATTGAGGAAGTCCTCCTCCGGCGCTTGAGCCTAATACTTCTATTTTCATAATTTTCCTAACTCTTTTGATAATTGAATTTATCAATAAAAACTCAACTATAAAAAGTAAATAATAAATAAATTTTATTTGTTTCAAGTGAAGTATACAAGAGAAAAATAGCGTAAGTTTAGCTATTAATATTTTTTAATTATCAAAATTTACAACTATTAAGAAATCTTATTCAATTATTTTATAATATATATTAACTTTCCCAATCTAAAATTCTTTTTTCTCCTTTTAAAGATTTTATATCTGTTACATCTTGAGTGATTTCCATTACCCCTTTATAATTTCTATCTTTATCTCTAATAGCAAAAAACCTTATATGTATAAAACTATTTTTAAAATTTATCCAAAATTCAGCACTATCTTTTGTTCCAAGTTTAAACTCTTCTAATATTCTAAGTACATTATCAACACTTTTTGGAGGATGGCAAAATCTAACTTCTCTTCCAATTATCCCAGGACTTCTTGGGAAAATTCTTTCTTCACCATTATTGTAAAAGATTACCTTGTCATTTTCATCTACATAAGTTATATCAATTGGTAAATATTTAAAAATTAAATTTATTTGTTTTGGAGTTAAATAACCTTCATCAAAAGAAATAGCATCAGTAGCTAAATCAATTTTTCTTCTTTTTTTATCATCTTTTGGATGAATGTATTCAACATCCATCATATATCCAACTTCCTTATCTCCGATACTTATTTCATCCCACTCATCATTATTTAAAGATTTTATAGCATTTGGGAAAAGTGTAGTTTCTTCAAGTAAAATCATATGTTCTATATTAGCAATTAAATCTTCAATGCTAAAACTTATATCATCAAAATCATTTGTTTCTATTTTTACTCTTATTTCTTTTAATTCTTCTCTTATTTGATCATGAAAAGTCCACATATATTGTGTTGTAGTATTCCATCCATATTTTTCTATAAAAGGAAAAAGTTGATTTTCTTTTCTTACATAGTGTTTTTCAATTTCACATAAATCATTAAAAATATTAGAAAAACTTTCTAAATTTTCAAAAATATCAATATTCTTCAGTTTTTCTAGAAAGTCTTTTATTAAAATATTCTCTTTTAAATAAAGTTTTATTGGATGGTTATCACTTAGCTCATTTATCAAATGTTTCATTATCCTACTTTAATACTTTCTTCTTTTGTACTACTAATTAAAGTACCTAATCTTTTTCTTTTTTGATTTTTCCATCTAGATCCTAATACTGCCATCTCTTCTTCATATATTGAAAGATCAGTATTTATATCAATTTTTAAAATATCAATTATTTTTCTATAAAATTTAACTAAATCACGGATTAAATCTACAGGCTTTTCTCTACCTGATATTTTAAAAACTTCAGTATTTATTTTCATAAAATATGGTAATTGTTTTAGCATAAGATTAGCATCATGTTTTAATTTAGCTTTTTTACTCTCTTTTCCATCACTATTTAAATCCCATGCTGCTTGACAAACCCTATAGCACTCTTTACTTCCTCTATTTGCACTTGCATTCTTATTTTTAGCTTCTTCTTTTTCATTTGATTCACGATAACTTAAATATGAGCTCATAATACAATTTCCAGGGCAAAGTTTTCCGGTTTGTGTTGTTTCATAAAAAAATGTTTCAAGCCCTATTTTTGATACTTTTTGTGCTTCTTGAAAATCTTTATCATCCCATCTATACGGAAGTACAATTAAATCAGATCCTAACTCTTCATAAAATTTAACATCAAGTGCATTTGTAATACCACTTCCAACACTTACGTGAATTCTGCTACTTGGAAAATTATCTTTTAAATATTTTAATACGCCAATATCAGAAGCTATATACCCATGTGCTCCCATTTCATGATATTTACTTATTTTTTCTAAATATGCCTTCATTTCAATTGGTGAAGGAAAAGTATTAACAACAATTCTTACTTCTGAACCATTTTCTTTTGCATAATTAATCATAAGTTGTATTTCTTCATCACTAGATTCTGAATCATTTGTTCTTCTACTCCAACCAGTTGGGCCAACATAAATAGCATCAGCTCCAGCATCAATTGCTGCGTATGCCATTTCTAAATTACCTGCAGGTGCTAAGATTTCCATTATTTTTCCTTTTGTGAGATGTAAGTTAAATATTTATTACTTTTTTTACTATTTCCATAAACTAAATCAAAATATGCTTTTTGTAACTTTTTTGTTATTTCTCCACTTTCTGAATTATTAATAATTCTATTATCAATTTCATAAAATGGCGTTATTTCAGCAGCGGTTCCAGTTGAGAATGCTTCATCACATATATAAGTTTCATCTCTTGTTATATTTCTTCTTTTAACTTTTATTTCAAGTTCTTTTGCTAATTTTATAACAGTGTTTTGAGTTATAGATTCAAGTGAATTATCATTTGGTGGAGAGATTAAAACTTTATTTCTTACCATAAAAAAGCACTCCCCACTAGCTTCTGCCACAAAACCATTATCATCTAAAAGGAGTGCTACATCGTATCCGCAATCAAGTGCTTCTTGTTTTGACATTTGAGAATTTAAATAGTTTGATACAGCTTTTGCTTTTGACATTGTTGAGTTTGCCGAATTTCTTCTAAAAGATGATATTTTAGCTTTAATACCATTTTTTAAAGCATCTTTTTCAATTGGACTGCTCCATTCCCAAGCAATAATAGCAAGCTTTGATTTACATTCGCTTGGCAATATTCCTAGATTTCCATCACCATAATAAATAATTGGTCTTATATAAGTATTATTTTTAAATTCATTTTTTTTAAGAAGTTCAATAATAGCTTTTTCAATTTCATTATGTGAAAAAGAAACATCAATCATTGTAATTTTTGCAGAATCCAAAAGCCTTTTAATATGTTTTTTAAGTTTAAAAATTGCCAAACCATTTTGCGTTTTATAAGCTCGAATTCCTTCAAAAACTCCATTTCCATAATGAAGGGTATGTGAAGTTATATGAATATTTGCATCTTGCCACTTTAAAAATGCGCCATCCATCCAAATATAGTTAGCTATTTTCATGGCTTTGCTTTAATAAAGTTCATAGAATTATTTCTATTTCTATAAATTAAGCCATCACTAGATGTTTCCATAGCTCTTTTTACTGTATTTGTTACAATATTATGATGAGGCGATTTTTCACAAACAGGATCAGCGGCATTCATATCATTAGTCAAGGCAAAGGCTTGGCATCTACATCCTCCAAAATCTTTTTCTTTTTCATCACATGTTCTACAAGGTTCGCTCATCCATTCATCCCCTCTAAAATAGTTAAAAGAGTTCGATCTATTCCAAATATCTTGTAAGGAAAAGTTTTTTACATTTGGAAATTTAAGAGGCAAAGTATTCGCCATATTACATGGAAGTGCATCTCCTTCTGGATTAATAGTTAAAAAAGTACTTCCCCATCCATTCATACATGCTTTTGGTCTAACTTCATGATAATCAGGAACTACGAAAAACACTTTCATTTTATTTTCTTTATTATCTCTATAAATATTTGTTACTCTTTTAGCTTCTTTTATTTGCTCTTTTGAAGGAAGTAATTTATCAATATTTTCTAATGCCCAACCATAGTATTGAACATTGGCAATTTCCAAATATTCAGCACCAAGATTATGGGCAAATTCTATTATTTTATCAACATGATCAATATTTAATTTATGGACTGTTGCATTAATAACAATTTGCATGCCAGCTTCTTTTACCTCTTTAGCAAATTTTATTTTTTGTTCATAAGCAGTTTTATTATTTGTTAATAAGGTCATTATTTCTTTTTCACTAGATTGAATACCAATTTGAACATTTTTAAGTCCAGCTTCTTTTAATTTTTTAACAATTCCCTCTTCAGCACCAACTCCTGAAGTTATTAGATTTGTATAAAATCCTAATCCACTTGCTTTTTTTACAAGTTCTGGTAAATCTTTATTTAAAAGAGGTTCTCCTCCTGAAAAACCAATTTGAACAACACCCATTTCTCTAGCTTCTTCCATAACTCTTAACCAATCTTCTTTTTGCATTTGATCATCAATTTTTGCAAAATCAAGCTGATTATAACAATAAGGACATTCTAGTGGACATTTATGTGTTAATTCTAATAACATCCATAAAGGAGCCTTTATTTCTTCATTTAATTCTTTATTCATTGTAAGATTTATTTTTGTCATCTTACTTCTTCTTTCTGCATTTTATTATAAGACTTTGCCTTATTCATTAAAACTGCAACTCTTTTATGTTTTTGATTATTCCATTGGGCTCTTAAATCTTCTAATTCTTCTTTATAGTTTTCTAAACTAGTAATTATTCCTTCTTCTAATTCTCTAATTACTTTTTTATAAAATTTTATTACTTTACAAATCATTTCTATTGGTCTTTCTCGACCTGAAATTTTAAAAACCTTAACACCACATTTAACAAAATCAACTAGTTGTTCTTGAATTAAATTTGTGTCTTGTTTTAAAATAGATTTTGATTTATCTGCATCATTGTTTATTTCCCATGGTACTTGACAAATACGATAACACTCTTTACTCCCTCTATTTGCACTACCATGTTCATTAGTTTTTTCTTCTTCTGCAAACCAATCTCTATATTGAAAAAATGAACTCATAATACAATTTCCAGGACAAATTTTTCCTGTTTTAATTGTGTTGTATAAAAATGCTTCTAAAGTTATATTTGATATTTTTTGGATTTCATTAAATTCTTCAATATTCCATCTAAAAGGTAAAACAATAACGTCTGCACCAATATTCTCAAAAAATTTTACATCTAAAGCATTTGATACACCAGCACCAATACTTATATGAATTTGTGTATCTGGAAATCTTTCTCTTAAAAGTTTTACAACACCAACATCTGTTGCAATAAAACCAGAAGCTCCCATTTCATAAAATTTTGTAACTTTTTTAATAAATAAAGGCATTTCAAATGGAGCTGGATAAGTATTTACAACAATCTTAACCTTTTTATTAAGTTTATTTGCATAAAGAATCATTTGTTCAATTTCTTCTTCAGTTACTTCAGATTCCATGGGTCTTCTACTCCAACCTTTTGGACCAGCATAAACCGCATCAGCACCAGCATCTAATGCAGCAATAGCCATTTCAAGACTTCCTGCTGGAGCTAATATCTCAGTCATTTAATTTTCTCCCATGATATTGTTGCCCAGTTGATCCAAAATAGTAGCCATTACATAAACCTTCATGAGCAAGAGAAGATAGAGTTTCTACATTAGTTTCATATGAAATTTTTTCGTTATTTAAAGATTTATTTATTACATCTTTATAAATTTTTCCTGTTGTTTCTATAAATTCGTTACTTTCACCATGGCTTTGTATATAAAAGTTTTTTACACCTTTTGATAATAATTCTTCAATATGCTCAACCATACACAAATCTTTACCACTTAATGTCATTCTTCCTGTATCTTTCATAGACCATTCACCTTGTTGTCTTGTGAGCCAATGATCTTTACTACAAGCAAATCCACAATTACTCTCATCATTACCATTTTGTTCCATTATGAAACATGTTTCTGAAGCAACAAGAGGAATTTTCCCATGAACTGCAAAAACTGTAGATATTGGTGTTTCATCTTTTATAAATATGGATTCTTCTATACTTAATTCTGGACTTGGTTGAACTCTTGTAACACCATAATCTTGTAACACTTTAATTGTTTCTATTGTATAAATGTTACCAAATACCCCAAAATGAATAGGTATTATATTTTTAAATTCTTTTAAAATAAGAAGAACACCTAAATTATGCGCTTCAAATGCATCAACTTTAAGCTCTATAGCCCTTTGTATAAGCTTCCTCATCCATTGCATATCTTTATTTTCAGGAACTGCATATAATCTTAAATAACATTTTTTATTTAAATTTTTTAAAAATGTAATTGCATTTTCTAAGTCCTTAGTATCGGAACAAAAGTTATTAGGGTATAAAGGACAGGTTACATCACCCAAATATATGGCATCATATGCCGTTAAATCCGTAGAAATCAATTGTTCATAATTACTAATATTCGTCGATAATTCAATCATTTTAAGCTCCATATAACTAATTTTAAAAAATGTTACTATAAAAATATAGCTTAAATATAGCTATTTATAGGCTATATTTATCTAGTAATAT
>JAHIWE010000087.1 GCA_018816105.1 bacterium
CAAAATAAAAATCCTTAATTATTTAATACAATTTACATGATTCTAGCTAAGAATTGATTTTAAATATAGAATAAAATTGCCTATTATAAAATATTCATTAAAGAATAGATTTTTATCAAATCTTTTTATTAAAAATAAAACATAAAAAGAAAATAACAGCAATTTTTAGTTAATATAACACACTTTTTGTCTTCAATGGCAAATTGAATTCTTTAAATTTTTATTTTAACTTTCTTAACGATATATAGAAAACAAAAAAATGGAAAACAAAAGATGGAAAACAACTCAAGATTATTCTTGTGGAAAACAAAGGATGGAAAACAAAAATGGAAAAACAAACACAATACTTATTTACAAGTGAAGTAGTAAGCCCTGGACACCCAGATAAATGCGCTGATATTATTGCAGATTCAATAGTTGATAGATTAATTATGGAAGATAAAGATAGTAGAGTTGCATCAGAGGTTTTTGTTGCAGGTAAACATGTTGTAATTGGTGGTGAGGTTAAATCAACTGCCAAATTATCAAATGAAGATTATGAAAAAATAGTAAAAGATGCACTAGCTAAAATCGGTTACGATGGAAAATCAGCTTTTTCAAAAGAAGAATGCTTACACCCAGATGATATAAAAGTTCAAATATTATTAAATCAACAATCACCTGATATAAATCAAGGGGTTGATCAAGAATCTGGGGAAATTGGAGCAGGGGACCAAGGAATTATGTTTGGTTTTGCTTCTAGCGAAACTGCTGATTTTATGCCAGCTGCAATAACTTATGCTAGAATGTTATGTGATAAAGTGTATAATTATGCTTTAAAACATAATCAAAAATTAGGTGTTGATATTAAAACACAAGTTACTGTTGATTATGGTACAAAAGAGAATTTTGAAAATTGTAATCCTCAAAAAATTCATACTATTGTGGTTAGTGCTCCATCTGTTGAGGGAATGCCAATTACTGAAGTACGAGAATTAATTCAAGGATTAATAGACGATGCTGGACTTCCAACATCTATGTATGATAAAAAGAGTACAATTATTCATATTAACCCAACAGGAAGATATGTTAATCACTCTTCATTACATGATAGTGGATTAACAGGTAGAAAATTAATTGTTGATTCATTTGGTGGATATGCACCAATTGGTGGTGGAGCTCAAAGTTCAAAAGATTATACAAAAGTTGATAGATCTGGACTTTATGCTGCACGTTGGATAGCAAAACACATAGTTGCAGCTGGACTTGCTAAAAAAGCAGTTGTACAAATTTCTTATGCAATTGGTGTGGCGCGTCCTACATCTGTTTCTGTTGATACGATGGGGTCTTACACAAAATATGATGATGATAAATTATCACAATTTGTAATGGATACATTCCCATTAACACCAAGATGGATTACACAAAAATTTGCACTTGATAGACCAAGTGAAAAAACATTTTTATATGCAGATGTTGCGGCTCGTGGTCAAGTTGGTCAAAGTGACTATCCTTGGGAAAAACTTGACGAATTAGATAAATTTGATAATATTTAAACATAGATTAAAGGATTAGAATGGATTTAAGAAACCTATTTAGCAAAATATCTTTTGATAGCAAATCAAAAGAACAACCAACAAAAAAAGATGCACCAAGTCACTGGATTAAATGTCCTGAGTGTAATGCATTAATGTTTTTTAAAGAAGTAGAAAATCAAGATAATATTTGTCCAAAGTGTAATTTTCATATGAGAATTGGGGCAAAAAGAAGAATTGAAATTTTAACTGATAAAGATAGTTTTGTTGAATTTGATGTAGAGTTAAAACCAAACGATCCTTTGAAATTTGTTGATAAAACTTCTTATAAAAAAAGAGTAGAAGAAGCACTTAAAAACACAGGACGTACGTCTTCAGTGGTTAGTGGTGAAGCTACAATTAATGAAATTCCAGTTCAAATGGTAGTTTTTGATTTCTCTTATATGGGAGGAAGTTTAGGTTCTGTTGAAGGTGAAAAAATTGTACGTGCAGTTAATAGAGCTATTGAAAAGCATCAAGGTCTTATTATTGTTTCAGCTTCAGGAGGTGCCAGAATGCAAGAGTCTACATTTGCTTTAATGCAAATGGCTAAAACATCAGCTGCTTTAAAAAGACTAGATCACGCAAAACTTCCATATATTTCTGTTTTAACGGATCCTACTATGGGTGGAGTTTCTGCTTCATTTGCATTTTTAGGTGATATTATTATGGCAGAACCAGGTGCATTAATAGGATTTGCAGGTCAAAGAGTAATTAAACAAACAATCGGAGCTGATTTACCAGCAGGATTTCAAAGAGCTGAATTTTTACTAGAAAAGGGTTCTATTGATATGGTTGTTAATAGAGCTGAGATGAAACAAACTTTAACTAATTTATTAAAGATGTTTCAAAAAGAAAAAATTTCTTAATATTGATGTTAACAGATTTTGAAAAAGCTTTGGGTTTTAAACTCGAAGCTTTTAACTACTTATATATTTTATGTGATTATGAAACACTACTTAAAAAAAATATTTCACTAGATCAATTTGTTCAATTGTGTAAAAAAAAAGATGTAAAAGTTCTTCAATATAGAGATAAAGTTTTATCAAATGAACAACAAAAACAAAATCTTATTTTCTTAAAATCACAACTTAATATACCAATAATCATTAATGATAAAATAGAGTTAATAGAGTTTGCAGATGGTTTACACTTAGGTCAAGAAGATTTAGTAAAGATTCATAAAGATAAAAATATAGCAGTAAAATTAGTAAGATTAAAAATAAAAGATAAACTTCTTGGACTTTCAACTCATAATGAAATAGAAATTTTAGAGGCTAATGAATTAGCTCTTGATATGATAGGTTTAGGTGCTTATAAAAATACAAATACAAAAGATGTATCAACAATTTTAGGTTCTAAAATTTCGTATTTATCAAAAATATCAAAACATCCAGTTTGTGCGATTGGGGGAGTTCAAATAAATGATGTTATTTCAAATATTAGATTTAATGTGGTAGGAAGTGCCTTTTTTAATGAGTAAAATAAATATATATTCAATTGTAAAACCATCAAAAGATGAATTTGATACTTTAATTAAAGAGTTTATTAAAATGTCTTCTAAATATGCAAAAGTTGAAGTTCATTATATTTTTAATAAAAATATAGCAAAAGCTCAGACTATAGGAGAAAAAGAAGCACAGCAAGCTTATAGTGATACTTATGAGCCATTGTTAAAAGGTTACAATATTGCACTTGATGTTTTAGGAAAAAAAGTTGATACTTATGCTTTTTCATCCTTAATTGATGATAAAAATGAAGTAAATTTTTTTATAGGTGGTGCTTTTGGATTTCAAAGGGACTTTTTGAGTAAATGTAACACAATTATTTCATTAAGTGATTTAACAATGGCACATAAGGTTGCAAATGTGGTTTTAACAGAGCAAATATTTAGAGCTTTATGCATTCAAAATAATCATCCATATCATAAGTAATTTATTATATTTTTAGTATAATCAAAACATAAATAAAAAGTTAGTTTAAGAAAAGGAAAGAAAATGGGATTTAAAAAATATGTTATTTTTTCAATAATTTTAATTATTGCAGTGTTTGGCTATGTTTATAGTCTAGAATTAGGTGATTATAATGTGACGTTACTTGGATATTCACTTGTTTTACCGGTTGCTGCATGGGTAATATTACCAGTATCTTTACTTGCATTAGTTACTTATCTTCATATATTATTTTATAGTTTATTAAAATATTTTAAAGAAAGAGCTATAAAAAAAGATCATGAAACAATGATTTCAGTAATTAAATCAAATTTACTTGAAAAAACAGATGTTGCTAAGTTTAAAACAAAAGATTTTAGAAACCTATCTTCAATTCTTTCTCAATTTAAATTAAGTGTTAACGATTCGAGATTTACATCAACTGATG
Source organism: bacterium (assembly GCA_018816105.1). GTDB lineage: Bacteria > Campylobacterota > Campylobacteria > Campylobacterales > Arcobacteraceae > Aliarcobacter. Next base: position 3,933 of record JAHIWE010000087.1, read on the forward strand.
AAGAATTAAACAAAATTGTTGCATACGTTCAAGATATAAAAGATGGTAAGTTTGTAAGTGATAAATCTTTCAAAGTAAATGAAACAACACCTTTAGCTAACTTAAATATGTTAAATAAAGTGAATGAGCAAATTGATTTTGCAGTTGATGTATTGAAAAAACCAGAAAACTTCTCTTCAAATGTAGTAAGACAATCTTTTGAAAATGTATTAAAAGAAAAAACAATGACTACAGTTAAAAAGCTTTATAAAAATATTAAATTGGATAAAGATTTAGCTACAAAACTTTTTGAAAAAGATGCTGCGAATAATGAGTTTGGATTTACAGCAGAAGAAATTTTAAAAATTGTAAAAGATTTAGATTACAAAAAAGATGATTATTTGGCACTTGCAAAAAATTATGAGTCTATTTTACAACCTGATCAAATTATCGCATTATTCGAAAAACTATCAGCAGAACTAGATGAATCGACGCCTGCGTATTTACATGTATTATGCGAATATGAAATGATTGAAAAAGTAAGAGAAATAGTTTCAGTTACAGCTGATACGGAATTTACAGCCTTTAAAGCCTTATTAGATTTAAAAGAAGCTGGTAAACATTACGATTTAGAAGCGATATCATATAAATAATGAATAAAAAACTAGATTTTAGCCGACCCCTTATGGTGTTGGCGCCACTTGCTGGTTATACTGATTTACCTTTTAGATCTGTTGTAAAGAAATTTGGAGCAGATTTAACAATTTCTGAAATGATTTCTTCAAATGCCTTAGTTTACAAATCTGCTAGAACACTTAAAATGATAGAAAAATCTCCAAGTGAAGATCCCTATTTTGTACAAATTGCTGGAAATAGTGTTGAGTTAGTTCGTGATGCTGTTTTACTTTTAAATGATGTAGAAGGAATTGATGGAATTGATTTAAACTGTGGTTGTCCTGCACCTAAAGTGTTTAATCATGGAAGCGGATCAAACCTATTAGGTGATTTAAAAAAACTAGAAGAGATTCTTTCAACTGTTAAAAAATACTCAAAAAAACAATACACATCTGCAAAGGTTAGAATTGGAGTAAATGATAAAATCCCAGTTGAAATTGGAAAAGCAGTTGAAGCTTGTGGAGTTGATTTTGTATCTGTGCATGGAAGAACAAGAGCTGGTAAATATAAAGCTCCTGTTGATTATGATGCAATTAAAGCTATGAAAGAAGCTATAAGTATTCCTGTTATTGCAAATGGCGATATAAAAGATTATGATAAAGCAAAAGAAGTTTTAAAATATACAAATGCAGATGGGGTAATGATAGGTCGTGGTGCAATTGGTAAACCTTGGGTTTTTTATCAATTAAAACATGGTGTTGATAATATTTCAAACGAAATGAAAAAACAAATAATTTTAGAACATTTTGATGCAATGTTGGAATTCCATGGACCTCATGGAGCTATTATGTTCAGAAAATTATTACACTCTTACTCAAAAGGTTATACTGGAGCGAATGAATTTAGGGATATTGTAAATAAAATCTCTGAGATTGATGTTATGCGAGATATGATAGATAACTTTTTTTAAGCTTTTTTAATATGATTCAAAAGTTATTTAGATAAAATATTGCACTTTATAAAATAAAGAAATTATAAACGATTTTTTAATAAGGGAATTATTTGTCTAAATACTATTTTGAATTAACTCTTAAACCACAAAACCATTATGAACTTTTTTTAGATTTAGTTGATTCATTAACTGAAGATGCTCTTGAAGAGTGTGATGGCGCAATTATTGTACGTAGTGAAGATGAACTTGATGATTTAAAATTTGGAATAGAAGAATTTTCAAAAGCATTAGATACTAAGTGTGAAATCAGCTATGAAAAAAAAGATAATATTGACTGGATAAAACAATACCAACAATCTGTTAAATCAATTGAAATTGGAAGCTTTTTTATTCGACCTTCATGGGAAGAAAAAAAAGAGGGGAAAATTGATATCATAATTGATCCTGCATTATCTTTTGGATCAGGGCATCATGAAACAACTTCTTCTTGTATAGAAGCTATTGATGAATTTGTGAAAGATAAACAAACTGTTTTAGATGTTGGAACTGGAAGTGGAATACTTGCAATTGCGGCTGCAAAAAGAGGATGTATAGTAGATATTTGTGATACTGATGAAGTTTGTGTGGTTGATACAAAATCAAATTTTGAATTAAATAAAATATCATTTAACGATTCATGGATTGGATCAACAAGCAAAACAGATAAAAAATATGATGTTGTTATAGCAAATATAGTAGCTGATGTTTTAGTAATGATTGCTAGTGATTTAAAAAAATGTATGAATGAAAATGGTTTATTAATTATTTCAGGAATATTAGATAAACATATAAATAGAGTATTAAATAAATTCAAAGATTTAGAACAAATAAAACTTATTCATAAAAATGAATGGGTAACAGTAATATTTAAAAATAATAAGGAGTCTTAAGTTATGGCTAAAAAACAACAAAATAATAACAATTATAATAAGAATAGCAATAATAACGGTAACAACAATGACAATGGGAATAACAATTTTTTCAATAATAACCCTTTATTGATTTTTGTAATTTTCTCAATAGTTACTATTTTTGTATTTAAAACGATTTTCCCTGAAGATCAAATGGGAAGTGCAACAAATTCAAATATGCAAGCATTTGGACAAACGACTAATAAAACAATTGCTTATTCAGATTTAAAAAAATTAATTACTTCTGGAAAAATTGAATATGTAGGTATTGGTAATACTCAAATTAGAGCAGTATCTAAAACGGGTGGGGGTCAAGTTGTAACATATACAGCAAGACGTGTAATACCTGATGAGACATTAATAAGTGCCTTAGAAGAAAATGGCATTAATTATGGTGGAATCAATGAAGAAAATATCTTAGCTGATATTTTATTTGGCTGGGTTTTACCAATTTTTATCTTCTTTGCCATTTGGATGTTTATTGCAAAAAGAATGCAAAAATCTATGGGTGGAGGTTCAGGTGGAATTCTAGGAATTGGATCTTCTAAAAAGATGATAAATTCTGAAAAACCAAATGTAACTTTTGATGATATGGCTGGTAATAAAGAAGCAAAAGAAGAAGTTCAAGAAATTGTTGACTTCTTAAAATCGCCAGATAGATATGTAAGACTAGGAGCTCAAATTCCAAAAGGTGTTTTATTAGTAGGACCTCCAGGAACTGGTAAAACACTTTTAGCAAAAGCAGTTGCTGGTGAAGCAAATGTTGAGTTTTTATCAGTTTCAGGTTCTGCATTTATTGAAATGTTTGTAGGAGTTGGAGCATCAAGAGTTAGAGATTTATTTGAACAAGCTAAAAAAGTAGCACCTGCAATTATTTTTATTGATGAAATTGATGCAATTGGTAAAAGTAGAGCTAGCGGTGGCCCAATGGGTGGAAATGATGAGAGAGAACAAACATTAAATCAGCTATTAGCAGAAATGGATGGTTTCTCAACTGAATATGCTCCTGTTATTGTATTAGCTGCAACTAATAGACCAGAAGTTCTAGATCCTGCACTTTTAAGACCAGGAAGATTTGATAGGCAAGTTTTAGTTGATAAACCTGATTATGAAGGTAGAGTTGAAATTCTAAATGTGCATGTAAAAGGTGTAAAACTTGGTAAAAATGTAGATTTAAAAGAAATTGCAAAAATGACAGCAGGACTTGCGGGGGCAGATTTAGCAAATATTATTAATGAAGCGGCACTTCTTGCAGGGCGAGCTTCAAAAGATCAAGTTGATCCTACTGATTTTAAAGAAGCAGTTGAAAGACAAATTGCTGGTTTAGAGAAAAAATCAAAAAGAATTTCTCCAAAAGAAAGACGAATTGTGGCTTATCATGAATCTGGACATGCTTTAATTGCTGAAATTACAAAAGGTGCTAATAAAGTAAATAAAGTATCTATTGTTCCAAGAGGATTAGCAGCTTTAGGATATACGTTAAATACTCCAGAAGAAAATAAATATTTAATGCAAAAACATGAGCTTATTGCTGAAGTTGATGTATTACTTGGTGGTC
>JAHIWE010000088.1 GCA_018816105.1 bacterium
AGCACTTCTTGATGCAAGATTTCTGACTTCCGCTGCAACAACAGCAAATCCACGTCCTGCTTCACCAGCAGTTGCTGCTTCAACAGCAGCATTAAGTGATAGAATATTTGTTTGAAAAGCTATTTGATCAATTACTGTAATTGCTTCATTAATTGCTGTTACTTTTTCATTAATCTCTTCCATTGAAACGGCAGTTTTAGAAGCTAGTGATTGACCATTTACAACAGCAGATTTAACTGTTTCACCTAAAGATGCCATTTTTGATGAGTTTTGTGCATTGTTTCTTGTTATTGAAGTTATCTCTTCAATTGCTGCTGCTGTTTCTTCAAGTGATGCTGCTTGTTCATTTGCTTTTGCTGATAATTTTTGCATTGAATTTTTCATAATAGATGCATTTTGATCTAACTCTTGTCCATTTTCAAGATTTTGTTTAGCTACTTTTCCAAGAGCAATTCCTAGTGAATTAACTCCATTCATAACAGATAATAACCTACCTTTCATTTTTGATGGTATTTCTATGTGATCTTTAAAATTATTGTTTGAATAAGAAGTAGTTACTCTTTCTAAATCTTGCATACTATGTTCTAGTGATTCTAAAGATTCATTAATAGTTTTTCTTAAAGTTGTAATCATAGGATTTTTTGTTTTTGATTTTACTCTACATTTAAAAATACCTTGTTCTACTTTATCCATTGTTAAAACTATTTCTCCAATAACTTTCATATCATCTTTGAATTTTATATCAAATTCATCAACTACATTATTTATTTGATTAATCATTTTAGAAAATTCATTATTATCTTTTGTTATTACTTTTTCTATTTTATTTTGTTTAAATGTAATGAAGTTTAAAAACTCATCAAAATAATTTACAAATGAATTAATTCCATTTTTTATATTTTTATTTATATTTAAAGAAAGTATAATTTGTAGAGTTATTAATACAATGCCTAATAAAACAATATAGTATAAAAAGTCATTATAAACATCATCTAAATAATCATTTTTATTTATTCCTGGAACAACCCACATATCCCATTGTGGAATATATCTATATGAAACTATTTTATCTTGATTCGTTGTTGCTGAATAGTAAGATACAATACCTCCTTTTTTATCAGAAATAATCTGTTTTGCATAATCTTCTTTTGCTAGTGATGAACCTTCTTTATTTGGATGAATAGTTAATACGGCATTAGAATCAATTAAATATACATAACCAGTTTTACCTATTTTTATATTTTTTATTGTTTCTTTAAATTCACTATCTTCAAAACCTTTAGGATCTTTTTTTGCACTAATCAAAATCAATTTTTCTAAAGAGTTACTCATTGATTCTAAATCATTTTCCATAACTAAATTTATATTCTTAGTTGCTGTAAAATATGAAATTGTCATAATAAGAATTAATCCAATAATTGCAAAATACATATTTAAAAGTAGTTTATTACTAGTCGTCATTTAATCTCCAGATATGAAATTCAAAAAATTGAATATTCATTTATAATTAAAATAGTCTATCATAATTCAAAAAATAATTACACTTATTTAGAGATTATTTTTTATAAAAACATATTTTTTTAAGTTTTTTTATCTGAAATTAATAATATCTGAATATTATATAATGTATTAAATTATTATTGGTAGGCTTATGAAAATATTAAAATCTGCTTCTTTAGATACCATAGATGCAATATGTATTGATGTTGAATCAACTTTTACAAAAGGATTACCTACTTTTACAATAGTAGGAATGATAAGCACTAGTATTAGTGAATCGAAAGATAGGGTAAAATCTGCTTTATTAACTAATGGTTTTAAATTTCCTCCTTTGAAAATAACTGTAAATTTATCACCTTCAGAAATAAGCAAAAAAGGAACTCACTTCGATTTAGCGATTGCCTTACAAATAGCTTTGTTTGATGAAAAAAATATTGATTTTGAAGATATTTATTTTTTTGGAGAACTAGCTCTTGATGGAAATATAAAAGATACAAGTTCAATTTTTCCTATTGTTTTATCACTTTCTAAAAACACACATATAAATAAAGTTTTAGTTTGTAAAGAGAGTGCTTTAAAACTAGCAAATATTCCAAACTTACAAATATATTGTGTTGAAAATCTAGATCAAGCCATAAGTTTTGTAAAGTCAAATAAGAAAGAAGAGTATTTATATAAAAAAGATGTTCTTAAATACAAAACTTTAGAAATTAATAAAGAAAAATATTTTTATGATACAAACTATATTGAAGACTTTCAAGATGTGATTGGGCAAGATATAGCAAAAAATGCAGCATTAATAAGTGCTGCTGGTAATCACAATATTATTTTTGAGGGAAGTCCTGGTTGTGGTAAGTCAATGATTTCTAAAAGATTAAAATATATTATGACTCCCATGAATTTAGAAGAGATATTAGAAAAAGCAAAATTGCAAGCCTTGGATTATAAGCAGATTGATTTTTTTCCTGTTCGAGCTTTTAGAAGTCCACATCACAGTTCCACAAAATCTTCAATATTTGGAGGAGGAAGTGCAAATGCCAAGATGGGAGAAATTGCCCTTAGTAACAACGGAATTTTGTTTTTTGATGAATTGCCTCACTTCTCTAAATCAATTTTAGAAGCATTAAGAGAACCTTTAGAAGATAATAAAATACTTATTTCAAGAGTAAATAGTAAAGTAATGTATGAAACAAAATTTATTTTCATAGCAGCTATGAATCCTTGTCCTTGTGGTAATTTACTTTCTAGTGTAAAAGAGTGTAGATGTAATGAACTTGAGATTCAAAGATATAAAAACAGATTGTCTGAACCCTTTTTAGATAGGATTGATTTATATGTTGTTATGACTGATAGTTTTTCTGATAATAAAAATATTGTAAGCTCAAAAGAATTACATGAAAAAGTTATCAAAGCATTCATTAAACAAAAGCAAAGAGGTCAAAAAGAGTTAAATGGAAAGCTAAGTGATAAGGATATAAAAAAATATTGTCTTTTGGATAATGAGTCTTTAAACATCTTAGAAAAAGCAAGATCTAACTATCAATTATCTTTTAGAAGCATAAATAAAGTTTTAAAAGTTGCACGAACTATTGCTGATTTAAATGATAATGAAATTATTACAAAAAATGATTTATTACAAAGTTTGAGTTATAGAAAAAGGTAAATTAAACTTGTTTAAACAATAATATTCAAAATTCCAAAATAAAACTTTTCACTTCAATTTTTAAAAATCATAATTTTATTGTATAATGCAAAAAATTAGATTTTACGAAGAAAAACTTCGTATTGATTACAAAGGGATAAAAATGACAAAATGCGGATATGTATCAGTAGTAGGAAGACCAAATGCAGGTAAGAGTTCACTTCTTAATTGGTTAGTTGGTGAAAAAATTGCTATGGTTTCACATAAAGCCAATGCTACAAGAAAAAGATCAAATATTATTGTTATGCACAATGATGATCAAGTTGTATTTGTAGATACACCAGGAATTCACGAAACTGAAAAACTATTGAATCAATTTATGCTTGATGAAGCATTAAAAGCTATGGGGGATTGTGATTTAATTTTATTTCTTGCACCCGTTACTGATAAAGTTTCACATTACGAAGATTTTTTAGTTAAAAATAAAAAAAATGTAAAACATATTTTATTACTTACAAAAATTGATTTTGTATCAAATGCAGAAGTTTTAGAAAAAATAAAAGAGTATGAAAAATATAATGATAGATATGAATCTATTATTCCAATTTCTATTAAAAAACAGACAAAACCATCTGATATTTTAAATGATGTTGTAAAACATTTACCTGTTCATCCTCATTTATTTGACCCTGAACTTATGACTACAGAAAATTTAAGAGATTTATTTAAAGAATTTATTAGAGAATCGATTTTTGAAAATATTTCTGATGAAATACCTTATGAAACTGATGTTTTAATAAATAAAGTAGATGAAAAAGATAATGTTGATGTTGTAAAAGCTACTATTATTGTTCAAAAAAGTACACAAAAAGGTATGATTATTGGAAAAGGTGCAACGGCTATTAAAAGAATAGGAAAAGATGCTCGAGAAAAAATAGAAAAACTAACTGGCAAAAAATGCTATCTTGAGCTTTTTGTTTCAATCAAAAAAGGTTGGACAAAAGACAAACAAGGCTTAAAAGAATTAGGTTACGACGTAACTTTCTAAAAAAAGAGGGAATTCCTCTTTTCCCTTTTAAAAATATAAATAATAATTATTTTTTAATAAATTAAGCTGTTTATTATATAATTTTAAATAATCTTTAAAATTATAATAATGGATGTTTATATGTTAAAATTTATTCCAATTGAACAAATTATTTCCTTAGAAATTGATGTCTCTGAAAAAATTGACAATAAAAATTTAAAAGATTTTGTTCTAACTTCATTAAACTTAAATAATAAGAACTTTTCTTCTGATACGTTGATGTATGTTAATTATATTGAAGAATTAAAACAATACCAAATAATTGTTTTTACAAATGAGTATAAATATGTTGCCTTTCAAATCTTTGAACTTTTTTATGATAAGAAGGTAAAAGGCTTAGATTTATATTTATGTGATGATTTCTTTTGTTTATATAAAGATGGATTATTTTACTACTATCAAGTAATTGAGTTCTCATTAACAATAGAAGAATTTTTGGAGTTTATTAATAGAAAATTTAATACTCAAATAAATAATTATATAAAAATTGAAAATGATTATTTAGAAGAATTAAAAAATAAATATCTTTCTAAAAAAATCAAAACAACTTTAAAAAATATAAATATAAAAAATGATAATAGTTTCAGATTCTATTTATTATATATTTTTATTTTATTAAACATATCACTATATCTATATTTAGATACACAAGAATTCCCTTCGGATAAAAATATAGTAAATAATCAAAAACTACAATTAGAAGAATTTAAAAAAGAACATATTTTTTTAAGTTTAGGAAATGATTTTGATGGGATATTAAAAAATATAAAGTTTTATAATTTAGATTTAGAATTTTTTGAATATAAACAATCTAAAATAAAAATAGTATTGAATTCCAAAATTAAAGAAAATCTATATCTGTTTTTAAAAGAATATAAAAAAGATTTGATTTCCTCATCTGTTCATTTTAATGAAAATAAAGAAAACTATGAAGTAATAGCCTATGTTAACTTACTTAAATAATAAATTCACAAACTCTTCTTCTAAAACAAAAATTGAGTTATATTTACTGCCTTTAATGCTTTTTTACCTTGCTTATTATTTATCATCAAATACAAGTGTTAATGAAAACACAAATGAGATTAAAAATAATACAAATTTCACTCACTATCAAAACAAAAAATTTGAAGGTTCTTTTTTAGAGCTGTTTTCAAGTATTGAAAGAAGTGCAAAAGAAGTAAATATGCAAGTTAAATCTTTGAAAAATAAAATGAATATTGTTGAATTAAAAGTAGATGGTAAAAAAGAAAATATGCTTATGTTAATAAAAAGAATTGAAAATATTAATAACTTTACAAAAATTGATTCCATAAGTATTTATGGTAAAAATGATTTAAATATTTATTATTATGATTTTAAAATTGATTTAAATAAATATTATATAAAAAAATTTCAAATACAAAAGCAAGAAAGTAAAATTGAAAAGATAATCCATGAGAAAATTCAAACTGAGCCTAAAATTAATTATAAGTTAAAAGCAATAATTGCAAATTATATTTTGATAAATGACAAATGGATAAAACTAGGTGGAGATATTGATGATTTTAAAGTTATTGATATAAATAGAAATTTCGTGATTTTAGAAAATGATAATAAAAAATTAAAATTGGAGTTAATAAATGAAGAGTATATTAAAAACATTTATTGATTATTCTTTATTTGAAAAGTATGATAAAGAGTATTTTTTAAAAAATAAAATCATTCCTATTTATGAAGATAATATCTATTTAAAAGTTGCTGTTTGCAAAGAATCAATTCTAGATACAATAAAAGAAGACTTCAATAAGCTAATAAGTTTTGAACAAATAGATGAGCTTGAACTTCTTTTTATTTTAAGTAATATTGATAAAAAAATTTCTTTATTTTCTTTGGCTTCAAAATCAATTTTCCAAAATAGTTTTGAAAAAAATATAAATAAATTTTTAGATGAACTACTTTATTTTTCAATAGAGCTTCGTTCAAGTGATATTCATATTGAAATTTATTTAGATTTAGTATTATTTAAATTTAGAGTTGATGGAAGATTGAAAATATTTTTTAGTTTTAATGGTGAATTTTTTAAATTTATCTCTTCTTATATTAAATTAATTTCAAATTTAGATATGACTCAAATTAGAATTCCACTTGATGGAAGATTTTCTTTGGAAATAAATGGAAAAAATTATGATTTTAGAGTTTCTACTATGCCTACAATTGATGCTGAATCAATAGTTTTAAGAGTTTTGGATAATAAAAATATAGATAAAAATTTACAAACTTTAGGATTATCACAAAATTTACTTGAGATTTTAAATCAATCTTTACGTTTAACTCAAGGTTTAATTTTGATTTCAGGACCCACGGGAAGTGGTAAGACTACCACTTTATACTCTATTTTA
>JAHIWE010000089.1 GCA_018816105.1 bacterium
TAAACAGAATGAGGTCTTCCACAAACTGAACATCTTGTGTATGCACGTACTGCAAACTTAGGTGTTCTTTGTTGTTTAGCGATCATAGATTTCTTTGCCATTACGCTCTCCCTTTAGTAAATGGAATACCTACTAATTCTAATAATCTGAAAGATTCAGCGTCATTAGTTGAACTAGTAGTTATTGAAATGTTCATACCATGTGTTTTAATAATATTATCATATACAACTTCTGGGAACATTAATTGCTCATCTAGACCAAAGTTGAAGTTTCCTCTACCATCAAATCCATTTTTGTTAAGACCTCTAAAGTCTTTTACTCTTGGTAATGCAACGCTACATAATTTATCTAAGAAGTTATACATTTGCTCACCTCTTAAAGTAACTTTTACACCAACTGGCATACCTTCTCTAACTTTAAATCCAGCAACTGATTTTTTAGCGATAACTTTAACTGCTCTTTGACCTGCAATTAAAGAAATTGTATCTTCAATATTTTGAATTAATTTAGAGTCTTTCATCGCTTCACCAGCACCAACAGAAATAACAACTTTTTCAACTTTTGCAGTTAAAGTTTTGTTTTTTACAAATTCTGTTTCTAATACTGGTTTGATTTCTGATTTATATCTTTCAAATAATCTTGCTGCCATTTTACTCACCTTCTACTTTTGCTACGTTTGAAATGTCAATTGGCATTTCTTTGTTTATGAATCCACCCTCTGGGTTTTTTTCTTGATCAGGTTTAACAGTTTTTTTAGCAACTTTACAATCTTTTACGATTACTTTATTTTTTGAAGGTAATACTCTTAAAACTTCTCCAGTTTTACCTTTGTCATCTCCAGCGATAATTTTTACAGTATCACCTTTTTTGATTTTTAATTTAATTGCCATATTATAGTACCTCCGGTGCAAGTGAAACGATTTTCATGAAACCTGAATATCTTACTTCTCTAGCCACTGGTCCAAAGATTCTTGTTCCAACTGGTTCTCTTTTTGCATCAAGAATAACCGCTGCATTATCATCAAATCTAATTAATGAACCATTTTCTCTTTGAACTTCTTTATGAGTTCTAACAACAACAGCTTTAACAACTTGACCTTTTTTGATCTTACCAGTTGGAAGAGCTTTTTTAACTGAAGCAACAATAACATCACCAACAGTTGCGTATCTTCTTTTAGAACCACCTAAAACTTTGATACACATAATCTCTTTAGCACCTGTATTGTCAGCTACGTTTAATCTTGTAAAACTTTGAATCATTATTTAACTCCTGTAGCTACAATTGTCTTTAATCTAAAAGATTTAGTTTTTGACAATGGTCTACACTCAACAGCGATAACACTATCTCCAACATTTAATTCATTTCTTTCGTCATGAACTAAATATTTTTTAAATCTTTTTACAGTTTTATGGTATTTCGGATGTAATACTGATCTTGTAACTAATACAGAAGCAGTTTTATCTCCAGAAATTTTTACCACTACACCTTGAATCTCTCTTTTATGTGTCATACTTAGATCCTTAGTTAGCTTTTGCAGCAGTCATAGCTGTTTGAATTTTAGCGATGTCTTTTTTAGCAACTCTTAATTCAGATGTGTTTGTTAACTGCATTGTTTTTAGCTTAGCTTTTAATTCAAAAAGAAGCACCTTTTTCTCTTTTAATAATGCTTGAAGTTCATTCAAGTTTTTGTCTTTTAAATCAGTATAGTTCATTTTCGCTATCTCTTGTTACAATTTTAGTTTTAAATGGTAGCTTATGCATTGCTAACGTTAAAGCTTCTCTAGCTAATTCGTCAGATACTCCAGCCATCTCAAAACAAATTCTTCCTGGCTTAATGTTCATAACCCATTTATCAACAGAACCTTTACCTTTACCCATTCTTGTTTCTAATGGTTTTGCAGTAAGTGGTTTATCAGGGAATACCATAATCCAAACTTTCGCTTGTCTTTTAACTTTTCTTGTCATTGCAATTCTTGACGCTTCAATTTGTCTTGAATCAATTCTACCGTGCTCTACAGCTTTGATACCGATATCTCCGTATGCTAAAGAGTTTCCTCTATGAGCCATACCTCTATTTCGGCCTTTCATCATTTTTCTAAATTTCGTTCTTTTAGGCATTAACATGATTATTTACCTCTTTTCTTAGTTGGTCTTCTTTTAGGTTTAGAAGTGTCTTCAGCTTTTTCAGTTGGGATACCTTTAGCTAATACTTCACCTTTAAAAATCCAAACTTTGATACCAATACAACCATAAGTTGTATGAGCTTCAGCAAAACCATAGTCAATTCTTGCTCTTAATGTATGTAAAGGAACTCTACCTTCTAAGTACCACTCAGTTCTAGCCATTTCAGCTCCACCAAGTCTACCAGAAACAGATACTTTAATACCTTTAGCTCCACCTTTTAATGCATTTTGCATAACTCTTTTCATAGCTCTTCTGAATGCAACTCTTCTTTCTAATTGTTGAGCAACGTTTTCAGCAGATAATTGAGCAGAAGTTTGAGGTTTTCTCTCTTCTTTAATGTTAACAGCGATTTCTTTACCAACTAGTTTTGAAAGTGCATCTTTTAGTTTTTCAACGTCTGCACCTTTTTTACCGATAATAATACCAGGTCTAGCAGCTACTACTGTAACTCTAACTTTTTTTGCAGTTCTTTCAACGATAGTTTGAGCAATTCCAGCATAGTATAATTCTTTTTTAACATACTTTCTGATTTTGTCATCTTCTGAAATGTTTGCTGGCATTGTTTCGAATTTAGGAAACCATCTTGATTCCCAGTTTCTATTAATACCTAATCTTAAACCTATTGGATTAACTTTTTGACCCATTACTTATCTCCTTTAGTTGCAGCAGCTACTTCAATCATAATATGTGCAGTTGGTTTGTGCTTTGGAGACGCACTTCCTCTAGCTCTTGGAGTAAATCTCTTAAGAACTGGACCTTTGTCAACTCTTGCTGATACAACAACTGCATCAACAGGATCTAAACCTGCATTTGCTACAGCAGAAGCTATAACTTTAGAAATAATTCCTGCAGCTTTATTTGGAGTAAATTGTAAAGATGCAATTGCATACTCTGCATTCATTCCTTGAACTTCTCTAGCAATTAATCTTGCTTTTGTTGGAGAAAGTCTAATAAATTTTAATATTGCTTTAGCCATTCTTATGCCTTTCTTTGAACAGAACCTTTATGGCCCTTAAACGTTCTAGTTGGTGCAAACTCACCTAATTTATATCCAACGTGGTTCTCAGTAACGTTAACTGGAACGAAATTTCTTCCATTGTGCACATTGAAAGTTAATCCGATCATATCTGGTAATACCATAGATCTTCTTGACCAAGTTTTAATTGGTTTTTTATCATTAGCTTCATTAGCTTTGATAACTTTTTTCATTAGGTGTGCGTCTACGAATGGACCTTTTTTTATCGATCTTGCCATCTTAAACCCTTACTTCTTTCTTTTTGAAATGATTAGTTTGTCACTAGCTTTTTTCTTTCTAGTTTTATAACCTTTAGTTGGCATACCCCATGGAGTAACAGGATGTCTACCAGAGTTAGTCTTACCTTCACCACCACCATGAGGGTGATCAATAGGATTCATTGCTGAACCTCTAGTTTGAGGTCTAATACCAAGGTGTCTGCTTCTACCAGCTTTACCTATTACCATGTTAGAGAAATCTTCGTTTCCAACTACACCAATTGTAGCAATACAAACACCAAGAATTTTTCTCATTTCACCTGATGGTAATCTCATGATAACATACTTGTCTTCTCTACCCATAATTTGAGCATATCCACCAGCAGATCTAGCGATTTGTCCACCTTTTCCTGGTTTCATTTCAATATTATGAACCATTGTTCCAACAGGAATACTTAATAATTTCATAGCATTACCTGGTAAGATATCAAGTCCAGACTCAGCAGCTTGTACTTTATCTCCAACTTTTAATCCTGAAGGTTGTAAAATATATCTTTTATCACCATCTAGGTAAGTAACTAAACAAATTCTACAGTTTCTGTACGGATCGTATTCAACAGTTGAAATTGTACCTTCAACACCGAATTTATCTCTTTTGAAATCAATAATTCTATATAATTTCTTAGCACCTGCTTCTTTATGTCTAGATGTAATTCTACCGTTATTATTTCTACCAGCGTTTGCTTTTACTCTTACAAGTAAAGATCTAACAGTTGGTTTTGAAGTAATATCAGAAGTATCCATAACAGACATAAATCTTCTTGCAGGAGTTATTGGTCTAAATTTTTTAATTGCCATTTATAATCCCCTTAAGCTGAAAGGTTCGCAATTGCTGCGCCCTCTGGTAATGTTACATAGAATTTTTTGAAATCAGCTCTTTTACCGATTTTCCCTTTAAATCTTTTCACTTTACCATTTTGTCTTAAAGAATTTACTTTTGAAGGTGTTACTCCAAAATACTCTTTAAATACTTCTTTTAAACCGTTTTTAGTCATTCTAGGACTAGTTTGAACAACGATTACACCATTTTCTTGAAGCTCAATTGTTTTTTCTGTATATAATATTGCTTTAATATCTGTAATATCTGCCATCTTAAGCCTCTTTTGTTAATGCATCAAGTACTGATTTTTCAATAAGTACTGAGTGGTATGCAGCAATTAAATAAGCGTTAACTTCTTGCTTTTCAACCATATAACAGTTTTTAATGTTTCTAAACGCTAAGTAAGTTTTTTCATCAATTGTATCACATACGATTAATGTATCTCTTTTGTTTATTTTACTTAAAACTGCAACTGCTTCTTTAGTTTTTCCTGACTCAAGTTTAATTGAATCAACAACAAATAAAGTACTATTATTTGCTTGAGCATTGATAGCATATTTTAATGCTAATGCTTTTTGTTTTTTGTTAACTTTTTGGTTATAGTTTCTTTTAGTAGGTCCAAATGCTTGACCCCCACCAACGAATAAAGGAGATCTTTTTGAACCCCATCTAGCTGCACCAGAACCTTTTTGAGCTTTAGGTTTTTTACCACCACCGCTTACTTCTGCTCTTGTTTTCGCTCTTGCTGTATTTGATCTTAATGCTGCTAAGTAAGATTTAACATATAAATATAAATTATGTTTGTTAATTTCTTCATAACTAGCTGGTAAAACTACTTCACCATTATTTTCAAATTTTTCATTTAATACTATTGCTTTGCTCATTTAGCAACCTTTACTTTTCCTAATGCTCCGTTTGGACCAGATACTGAACCTTTAAGAACTAAAATTCCAGTTTCAGCGTCAAATGAAATAACATCATTTTTCACAGATACATTTGTATTTCCGTATTGCCCTGGCATTTTTTTACCTGGCTGAACTCTACCTGGCCATTCGCAGTTACCGATTGAACCAACTCTTCTACCCATTCTGTGACCGTGTGATGCTCTACCACCCGCAAAATTCCATCTTTTAACAGCTCCAGTAAACCCTCTACCTTTTGTTTTAAAAGTTGTTTTTAACGTTTGCGCTTCACCTAATCCAGAAACATCTAAATCACCAGCTTCACCATTTGCTACAGTCATTGTTGCAAATCTGTTAAACTCTTTAGATAAGTTATATTTCTTTTGTATACCTTCGATAGCTTTGTTAAATTTTTTACCATTGCTATAAGCTACAATTGCTACACCGTCAGTCACTTCACACACTTTAGTATCAAGAACTTTTAAAAGTGTAACAGGAGTACTTGGAACAGAAACTGTTCTACTCATACCGATTTTTTGAACTATAAATTCCATCTATATTACCCTTTCTTCTTATTCTTGACCCATAGATCTAACTTCAACATCAACTTCAGGAGCTAAGTCAAGTTTCATTAACGAATCTACAGTATCTGGAGTTGCAGCTATAATATCAATAATTCTTGAATGAACTCTGATTTCAAATTGCTCTCTAGAATCCTTATTTACGTGAGGACCTTTAATAACTGTATATCTTCTGATTTTAGTAGGAAGAGGAATTGGACCTCTCAAATCAGCACCAGTTCTTTTTACGGCTTCAACAATTGAAGCAACACTTCTGTCTAAAACTCTATGATCATAAGCTTTTAGCTTTAATCTAATTTTTTCCATTTTTTTCCTTTAAAGAACTCGTTAGATGCGCAAAAATGCACTCTAACCACATTTAGTGGACGCGGATTATAACTTAACTAGAGTTAAATGTCAAGTATTATGGGCTTTCATAAATAAAATGTAGAATTTTACTTCCTTTTTAAAAGGAAGATATTAGTCTTTTAGATAGTAGGTAAAGTTTAAATTAAGAATAAGGAAAAACCTTATCCTTGATAGAATCCAGAGAATAATAAAACATCATCACAATTTTTATTTGCTAAATCTTTTATTATCATTTCTTTTAGTATTTCAGCAACACTTGGAGCAAAGGTCATACCAAGCCATCCTAGGCCCATTGCATAAAATAAGTTATTGTATTGTTCATCTCTTCCAATTAAAGGCATATCATTTGGCGTTAGTGGTCGAAAACCACTCCATTGCTTTATATTTTGTATTTCAAAAGGAATAGTATATTTTTTGAAATTCTCCATTATGCTATTTATTTGTTTTTCTACTACTTTTGGATTTGTTGAACCTAGTTCTAATTTTGAAGTAAGTCTAACATCATCTCGTCTTGGAGTCATGATTAAAAACAAATCAGCAAATAGTGTTGATGTTTTTGCTTGGAATTCTTTTGGCATTGTAAAAGTAAGACTATAACCTTTTGCAGGTGTCATAATTAGCTCTTGTTTTCTTATATCTGCAAGAAGTGTTTGATAACCTGTACTCATAATATATCTTTGCGCTTCATAGGTATTAGAGCTTGAGCTAATACTTGATACATTACTATCTTTAAATTTTATATCGATTATTTTTTCATTTAAAATAAATTCAACTCCATTTGAAGATAAATAATTTTTTAATTCAAGCATAACTCTTTTGGGATCTAAATGTGCATTTCTTTTAAATAGTATTGCACCTTTGATTTTATCATTAGCACAAGGAAGATAATCTTTAATTTTTGTTTTATCTATAATTTGAAATATTTCATTATCTGCAACTTTATACATTGATAATTTTTTATCATAACTTTTTTGTTCAGTAAATACACTAAGCATTCCATCATGATGAAAGTCAAAATCTAAATTATCCTCTTCTTGCATTTTCTTATATAAATCTATTGTATTTTGTCCATACTTTTCAAATAGTGCTAAAGTTTTTTTTACTCTATTTTCATTTGCATTTTGAACAAATTTAAAAAGCCAACGAAAAAGCTTGTAATCTAATTTTGGATGAATAGTAACAGGCGATTCACCCTTTAACATCAATTTTAAAGTATCTAAAACAACTCCAGGATTTGATAAGGGTGCTTTATCAAATGCTGATAATAAGCCTGCATTTCCAAAGGATGTACAATCACTTATATCTCCTTCATCTATTATTGTTACTTTTCGCCCTGCTTTATGTAATGAGTATGCACACATAAGACCAACTACTCCAGCACCAATAATGATAATATCTTTTTTCACCGAGACTCCTTTTAAGTCTTTTTTCTTAATATAATATATTTTTTTAAATTATACTTTTGCCACAATTTGAACAATAATCTAAACCTTGTATTATCATATGATGACAAGAATCACATTCTACTTTTAGTTTATTTTGACAACAAGGACAAAAATTCATACTATTAAAATCAACTCTATTTCCACAGTTATTACAAATATTTTTATTATATGATTCTACTTTTGTAATACTATTGTTTTTTAATCTATTGTTTTCTTCTTTAAATTTCTTTTGTAATTTAATTATTAAATATCCAAATATAAAAATAAATATTGTAATCACAAAATAATAAACTATAAAAGGAACTTCAAGTTCATAAAAAAATCTTAATACTTTTTCAATAAATATTTTAGGTAAAAGTTCATATACCAAACTTATTATTGATATTACTGTTGGAATTAAACTTACTATTAATATGTTTTTAAACAGTATATAAAGGATATATCTCTCTTTTGTTAAATACCTTTTCATCATATAAAAAAACATAAATACCAATGGTAATAAAAAAGCTAGAGTTACTAACTCTCTTTTTATGCTATATGCTTTATTCATAGATTCTATATCTAGATTTATTTGCTCTTTATTTGTAGATACAAAAGATACTAATTCTTCTACACTTTTTGATTTAACAAAGTTATTATTTAATTGCTCTAGCTCTTCTTTAATTCTTTCAAACTCTTTAATATAAGCATCATGTTTTTCTTTAATATTTTGAGTTGATAAATCATCTTTGATTATTGATTTATCTTGAGTTTGAGAACTCATTTTTTCAAATAAAACTGTATTGTAGTTTTCTCTTATATATGATAATTCACTATCTATTTTACTTTGATTGTTTAATAGCTTATTTGATGAAGATATTAATTCTTTTATATTGTGTTCTTTTTTAACTAAATTTATTTTTTCATTTAATAAAATACATCTACTATCTTCTTGTAAATCTTTTATTCCTTGATAATTTTCTTCACTATAATAGTTATCATACTTTTCTTTCATATAAAAATATTGTTTAAAATCATCAATATGATTATTGTTAAGAACATCACGACATTTATAAGGATAAGTAACTGTTGGACTATTTAATACTTTAACTTGAAAATCAATACCAAGACCTATTGTAATAAAAATAAATATATTTAATATTGCAATAAACATAATAGTTAATTTTGATAATTTTTCTTTTCCATTGTAAACAAAATTGTTTGAATAGAACTTTTTTATAAACTCTTTCATAAATATATAACTCCTAATGTAATTAGTTCTTATTTTACTGTTTTAATCTTATTTTTGATTTGTTGTTTTTGTAAGTTTATATATTTAGTATTTTATAGATAAATACTTCGCCCAAAAGGAACATCAATTTCATCTTTTGTTAAAACCCAAACTGTATCAAAACTTCCTTCATCTTGGGGAAATTTTCCAAAGCCATCAGTAAAATACAATAAAAGATTTACATCTTCAATATTTTCATCTATATAAATAAAGGTATTTTCAAAGTTTGTTCCACCTCCACCTTTTATAGTATATGATAACTCATCCCCTGCGTATAAGATATGATGCTCTTGAACTTTTGCATCAGCTATTAATAAATCAATTTCAAAATTTGTAAAAGTATTCATAATAGATTCAACTTCTGATAAAAATCTTGAGAGTAAACTTCCATCGATTGAACCTGAACTATCTATTGCAATTACTACTTTTACTTTTGAACCACTTAGTGCTGGAAGTGCTATACCAGAACTTAAATATCTTTTATTAGCAGGAAACAATCTATAATCAAACTTTACAGCTTGTTCAATTACTTGATACAGCTCATCTTCCCAAGAGATTTTTCCCTCAAATAAATTTGGTACAAAAATCTCAATTCCCAAAGGTAAATCCCCTTGAAGTTTTGCTTTATTTAAAAGTTGTTCACTCATATCTATTAGTGATTCCTCATCATCTATTTCTTGTTCTTGTTGATTTTCAAAACTTATATGTGAGATTTGTTCAGGAGTATGTTTATCATCATCTATTTCATTTTCAAGTGTTGCGTATATTGCTTCTGCACTCATATCATCAAATCTCATATCATAGTTTATATGTTCTGGTATTTCTAAACCATTATTTACAAGTAAAGAGTTTATTGCATAATCACTTGCTAAACTCCAAAGCCATGGCATTCTATTTTCTAATCTATTTTGATGATTAAAAGCTTGATGCATAGCTGAGTTTGTAAGAACAAAAGCTAACTCTTCATTTGATAAGGATTCAATATAAGTATCATTGTATTCAAAGCTATTTTTTGAGGATTTAAAAGTTTTGATATCTTCATTTAAAATAGGTTTTAAATATGAAGCAATTGAGCCAAAATAAGGTTGATCTATTATCAAAGATGATTTTACCCTTGAAATTTTTAGCTCTGTGTTTTCAATATTCATTTAATATCAGCCTATTAAAAACTTATTTGCATTTACCCATGATTTCCAAGATGTAGAACTTTCTACATCAATACCTTCTTTTTGTAAATCTCGAATCAACATAACTGAAAATTCATTTGGTAGAGCTAGGGAATAATTCAAAATATTTGTTACATTTTCAACACTTGAATTTTGTTTTAAAGAATACACAATTCCAGTGCATAAAGCATAAAGTACTGAATTATTACTCGGAACTTCATTTGACTTTGCATTTATAATTTCTTCTATATTTGGAAGCTTATCTATAACTTTACAAAAGTTCATAAACTCATCTGCACTCTCTTTCCCTACGGCTCCACTTATTACATCTTTTAGAAGATCAATTTGTAAATTTGAATTTAAAATATCATTTACAAAAGACCAAGATCTTGGTGTTGCAAATGATTTCTCTTTTGCTTTTGCATCAAAGGTAAAAAGATTTTGAGGTTTATATGATAAAAAAGAGATGATTCTTCTATCAATCTTACTTTCATAAGCCCAAGATTTCCATTCAGTAAAATCTAAATCAAAATTAAGATGTACAAATCTATTTGCCAAAGGCGTTGGCATTCTATATGTCACTCCCCTATCGCTTTCATAGTTACCAGCAGCTACGATTGCATAATTAATTGGAAATGTATATTCACCTATTTTTCTATCTAAGATAAGCTGGTAAGCTGCTGCTTGAATTGTAGGAGGGGCTGAGTTTATCTCATCTAAAAAAAGTATTCCAGAAGCTTGAGTATTAGAATCTGGTAAAAACTCTGGTTTTGCCCAAACAGCACTTTTATTTGCTGCATCAAAAAAAGGGATTCCTCTTAAATCTGTAGGATCTAGAAGTGAAAGTCTTAAATCAATAAATTCCATAGATTTATCACTTGCTATTTGTCTTATAAGTGATGATTTTCCAACACCTGGGCTTCCCCATACAAAAACTGGAATTTTTGAATCTATCATTGCTATTAATGATTTTTTTAAGCTGCTTGCTTTCATTTTACATTCCTACCATTTTTCTTGTAAATTCTCTAAAAGAATCATTATTTGAAATAATATTTTTTAAACCACCATCATATTGATATTGTAAAAGTATATTTATTGGTGTACTTATATTTGCACAAAGTGATTCATTTATATATCTATCATTTAAAGCTGCCAAACTTTTCAATACTTCTTTTGGAGTTGAAATGTTTTGAGCCAGTGATAAATTTACATCATAATCATCAAGTGAAAAAAGATATAGATATAGTTGTGTTGGTAAAGTCGTATTATGAGCAATACTAATATTATAAATCTTATCTTGAAGTTTTAAAAACTCTTCTATTTTTACTTTTGAACAGTTTTTATTTTTTAGTAAATTTATATTTGCATTATCAATATTTTTCTCAAAAAGTTTATTTATCATCCCTTCATCTAAACTAAGATTTGAACTTAAATAAACAGCATTTATATCATCTATATCTTTATATAGTTTATTAAATAACTCAAGGCTAAGATTTGCTTTTTTTAAAAACTCTTTTTTTAGATTTTGATTATTTAAAAATCCATCTATAAATGAATCATCATAATTATTAGCTTTTATTAAAGATAGGCTTATCTCTTCTATATTTTTTTCAAAAAGTTTTTTTTGAATCATCAAATTTATAGATTCATTTAAAGCTAAAAATTTCAACTCATTAATTTTAGAATTTTTCAATATTTGCAATTGTGTTATTTTTGAACTGTTTGGATTTAAAGCAACTACTTCTTTTAAACTTAAAGGCTGATCTTCTTGTGCATTTTTTGCTGAAATTGTATAGTTTGGCATATTATAAATAACATCTAAAAGATTTGAATTTGTAGTTTCTAAAGCTGTATAATAAACTCCAATTGGAGCATATTGAATATTGTGGTTTGTTTCAATTAGTGAGCAAAATCTCTCTACTATTTTTGTACAAACATCTCGATTGTCATCACTATCATAAATATCATCATTTTTAAAATCATATAATTTTAAAAGTTTAACAAAAATATCATCAGAGAAAAAATTATTACTTAAAAGTTTAATTAATCTGTCATTATCTTTTGATATTTTAATTGCCATTAAAATTGAGTCAATATCTAAATTTGAAGAGAACTCTTCTTCTAGTTTTTCGATTTGTATTATTTGAATTTGTTTTTTTGATAGCTCGTAAATTGTATCTTCTAAGTGAATTGGTGTAAATTTACCTTGGATTATGATTGTAGCTTCATTTATAGAGTTTACTAAAACTGAACCTTTTTGAAGAAGATATTTTTCTAATTCACTTTTGTCAATTTTATCACCTCGACCTGCAAAAAAAATGTTTTGATTTTCTAATTGTATATTTTCCATAAAGGCATAATAACCCATATTTTATTAAATAATACAATTAATGTCCTATTTTAAGTAAAATTTTATATAAAATATTTTGAAGCGTTACTTTTTAGTTTATTTAATATTTCATTAAATGAAGCAGGATAAACTCTAGCCCCTGCAATTGAAGTAATAAAGTTAGTATCTCCAAGCCATCTTGGAAGCATATGATAGTGAACATGTTGCTCTATTCCAGCACCTGATGCACGTCCAAGATTCATTCCAATATTTACACCTTCACAAGGCATAATTTCTTTTAAAAGTTTTACACCTTGACGAACTCGAACACTCATTTGTATCCAAACATCATCTTGTAAGTCTTCTATATTTGAAGTGTGAAAATGTGGTATTACCATCATATGACCTGGACTATATGGAAACTTATTCATAACAACATAACAATACTCATCAGAAAATAAAACTTGCATTTTTTCATCATCTAAATTATTAGCTATATGGCAAAAAACGCAACCTTCTATTTTTTCTTCAC
Organism: bacterium; assembly: GCA_018816105.1. Classification (GTDB taxonomy): domain Bacteria; phylum Campylobacterota; class Campylobacteria; order Campylobacterales; family Arcobacteraceae; genus Aliarcobacter. The sequence goes on from JAHIWE010000089.1 coordinate 12,872, forward strand.
TCACGTATGAGTATCGCCATGGTGCATATAAATGTTCCATAATTTTTCCTAATTTTTATATAAAGTTTGGTGCATCATTTGCAAATAAAATTAAATCACCAGCTCTTGTCGTTTTTGCTAAAGTAGCTTCCATTAAAGATTTATCTTTTAATATAAACACCTTATCTTTATCAATATTAGAGCTTAATAAATGTGTATTTAAACTTCCAGTTAATATTACAAAATCAAAATTTTCATTTATTGCTTTTGCTAAAAGAATATTTGATTCATCTGTTGATTCTACAAGTCCTGGAGTTATGATTACTCTTCTTCCTTTGTGGTTTGAGCAAATATTAACAGCTTCTAGCATTCCCTCTAAATTTCCATTAAAAGAGTCATCAATAATAATTTTTCCACCTGCTTCTATTTTTTGAAGTCTATGTTCAACTTGTGGAAGAGATTCAAAAGCTATTTTAATCTCATGGATAGTCATTCCTAAATAATGGGATACTAAAATTACAGCTGTTAAATTTATTGCATTAAAACTTCCCAAGATTGGTGCGTGAAAATGCTCAATTACGCCTGCAACTTCAACATCAAACCAAATACCATCTAAATTACTTTTAGTAATATGTAAATTATTTGGGAATTTTGTGATACTAGGATATGCTTTTATAGGAACTGACTCATGTACAAATCCCATTTTCATTTTAGGTGATTTTAAAAGCTCCATTTTTGTATGAATGATATTATCAAGTGTTTTAAAATACTCAATATGCTGAGGACCAACACTTCCAATAACACAAATTTGAGGTTCTAAAAACATCGCAATCTCTTCAATATCACCTTTAACTCGAGCTCCTGCTTCTGCTATATAAACTTGAGTATCTAAAGGAATATCTCTATTTACATCAAGCACAATTCCAGCGATTGTATTTACAGATCTTGGTGTTTTATATGTTTTATATTTATTTTTTAAAACATGGTATAAATAGTTTTTAATTGAAGTTTTTCCATAAGAAGCAGTAATTGCTACAGTTTTGAGTCCTACAATACTATGTACTCTTTGTTTACCTTTGTGTTTAAAAGATATAAAAAACATTTTTTCTAATAAAGTAGAAATAACATAAGCCAAAATCAATGGTGTAAAAATAAACATATTTGTACAAGAGGGACTTGCTAAACAAAGAGCTGTCATTGTAAATATTGAAAATAAAAGAATAACTAAAAATCTTTTTACCCTTGAAGTTAAAACAAGTGATCTATCTAGTTTTTTATTCCATAAAATAAAACTTGCCATATAAATTATATAAAAATAAACAGCATAATATGGTTCAGGAATTATATAAAAAAGAACAATAGGTGAAAGGAAATAAGTTATATGCCATTGCCATTTATGATGCTTAAATACAACTCTATCAAGCTTGTAGTTATACCATTGAAGATTAGTAATTAAGTACCAACCTAAACTCATAATTAAAATTATGTGCGTAATAATATTAAAGTATTCCATTTTCAATTCTCTCGCTAATATCTTTTGCATTTCTTGCAAAGAAGTAATGGTCAGCATCATAAGATATAAATGTTGATTTTTTTATTAAAGATGCAATCATTTTACCAGATTGTAAGGAAGTTGCAACATCTCTTTCTCCCCAGAAAATCAAAGCATTATTTGAAAAATCTGAAAAGTGCGCTGTAAAATCTTCATTTACAACATTTTTAAAAGTTGCATACATGTTTTCACTCATAGTATTTACATCTTTACTTCTAAATAATTTTGTAATATTTCTAAGACCTAATTTATTTAAAAACTTAGAAAGAACAATTTTTAACCTAACATCAAAAGGTTTCTCTTCTAAAATTCCAGCACTACTTAAAAGTACTAAATTTTTAGGATTTAATAAAGTAGCAACTTTCCCACCATAAGAATGACCTGCAATTATATCTTTTGATGAATTTAATAGCTTTAAAAACTCATCAGTAATTTTTGCATAATCACTTGTTTTTAATTCATATTTATTTGCTGTTTTTCCAAATCCTGGTAAATCAATATAAATATGTCTAAAATTATTCAAATAAGGAGAAAATGCATTTTTCATAATATCTTTATTTGAGCCCCAACCATGTAAAAAAATTATATCTTTTTTACATGTAGGATTAATTATTTCATAAGATATATCAAAAATTTTGTTATCAACAATTAAATTTTTAGTTGCCAAAGTTTACTTTCCCTTACTAGCTTGAATTTTATTTACATATGCATAAGTAATTGGCACATCTTTTTTTATAGGCAAGTTAGAAGCAACTTCTTCAAAAAGCGAAGCAAAATTTTCAAATAAATAGTTTGCCATAGATCCAGGAATTGAATTTATCTCATTTAAATATACTTTATCTTCAACAACAAAAAAGTCACATCTAATAATTGAACCTTCAAATAATGTGTTATAAATTCTTTTAAAAGAATCTTTTATTTCATTATTTAGTTTTTCCCCTAAATCAACTTCTAAGGCTTTTGATGTTCTTGAAAAATCTAAATATTTTTTATCAAAATCTAAGAATTCAGCTTTTTGTGGTTCTTCGATAATTGAAAATATAAATTTACCATTTACTTTAGTTCCAGCTAAATTATACTCTTTTACTCCACTTATAAATGGTTCAATTATAACTGCATTATCAAACTCATAAGCAACATCAAGAGCATATTCTAACTCTTCTTGAGTTTTCACAATAGAAACACCAATTGAACTTCCAAGTTTAACAGGTTTTAAAATAACTGGATAAGAATCAACACAAACCATATCACCTTTTGTGTAATATTTATAATCTAAAGTATTAACCCCAACACTTGAAGCATAACCTTTTGTTAAAAATTTATTTGAAGAAACTACACAAGCTTCCGTTCGTGGAGCAACAAATGGAATATCATAAAAATCTAATACAGAAGATAAGATACCATCTTCTCCATCACCACCATGAGATAGATTTAAAACAACATCGAAATCTATATCTTTATCTTTTGAAAAAAGTCCGCCTTTTTTGTAAAAGCCACCTTTTTGAAAAAAAACTTTATCAAATTTTTTATATTCACCCGTACTAAACAGTTTTGATTTTATAATATCTGTAGGAATATGATACATATCTCTTGATGCATCTAAAAACAAATATACTAACTCATTATTTAAAACATCTTTCATAGCGATTGAACTTACTATTGAGATTTCATGCTCAAAACTTATTCCACCAAAAACTATAGCTATTTTCATCAAATTCCTTTTTATAAATATATTTTTTTATTTTTGTAATTTTTTTAATGCTTCTTTAACTAGATCACTTGTAGTTGAACTTGTACAAGTTTTTAGTATTTTAGAAACAACATCTTTTTTAAATCCAAGTGATTCAAGGGCAAGTGCTGCTTCAAAAGAGGAAGATAAAGAAGAGTCATCATTTCCATTATGGGAATCAACAATAAATCCAGAAAGCTCAACTAAAATCCTACTTGCACCCTTAGGACCAAGACCGGGTACTTTTTTTAGCATTGAAACATCATTTTCACTTACTATTTGGGCAAAAGATGCAGGAGTGAATGTAGAACAAATAGCAAGTGCAACTTTTGGACCTACACCATTTATTTTTATAACAGTATCAAAAAGCTTTTTTTCATTTACATCTAAAAAACCATATAAAGATTGTGAATCTTCTCTTATTATATGAGTTATTTCTAGTTTAACTTCATCTGAAATAATTTTTGAACTGCAGTTAAAAGAAACAAAAATTTCATATATAATGCCATTAACATTAATATTTAATAATGTTGGTTCCTTTTTTGTTATTTTACCTATAAGCCCGACTATCATTATTACGCTCTTTGTTTATGAAATCTTAAAATTTAATATTTAAATTAATATTTAATAAATAGTTTTCATTATATAATAAATTCACTTAAACAAAAAGGCTAGGATCATGTTTGAATTAATAACAAAAAAAATAAGTAATAAGATTATAATTGCTTTATTTGTTTTGATGTCATTGAGTAGTATAACTGTTATATTTGTAACAACTTCAAAAGTAACGGAAAACTCAATTGTTAAAACAAAAGAAAATTTAGAGATGCTAAATGCTGCAATGTTCCAAAGTCTTAGAAATGCAATGAATACAGGAGATCCTGTACAAATAGCAAAAGCTGAAGATGATGCAAGACAAATTAAAGGTGTAAAAAATCTAACAGTTGCAAAAAGTAAGCCATTGATGGAACTTTATCCTAGTGATGTCCCTTTTACTAAAGATGAAAAAGTTATTGAAACATTTAATTCAAAAGAGCCCATATTGTTACAAACAAAAAATGAAAATGGTCATACTCTAAGAATGATTAAACCAATGATTGCAACACAAGATTGTCTATTATGTCACGCTAATCAAATAGAAGGTGATGTAATTGGTGTTATGGATTTAACTTTTTCACTTGATGAAAGTGACTCGCAAATAAAAAGTCTTGTAACTGAAATATCAATTATTTCTATTATCTTAACTATTTTAACTATTGGACTTATTTTCTTTATTGTAAAAAGAGCTACTAATCCTATTGGAAAATTAAAAGATGGATTTGAAAACTTGCTTCACTCAAATGAAACAAATATAACTTTAGCTGTTGATTCAAAAGATGAAATTGGAGAAGTTGCAACTTTATTTAATTCATATATGGATAAAGTAAGAGATGGTCTTAGACAAGATGAAAAAGTGATCGAAGAAGCTAGTGATATTTTAGAGAAAACAGCAAATGGATTTTTTGTCTATAAAGTAAATTCAAAAGCTTCAAATCCACATGTTGAAGATTTGAAAAACAAATTAAATTCAATGATTTTAAGTACAAAAGAAACACTTGACAAAATCAATGAAACACTAAGATATTATGCTGAATCAAAATATGATTTTAAAATTAATGATGAAGGTATATATGGAAACTTAGGTTCTTTAACCGCTGGAATTAAACTAGTAGGAAATAATACATCAGAGATTTTAGCAATGATTATGAATACAGGTGATGCTTTAAATGAAAATACAAAAACTCTTTCAAATGCATCAGCTAATTTATCAACATCATCAAATCAACAAGCAGCATCACTTGAAGAAACAGCAGCTGCTTTAGAGCAAATAACATCAACAATTCAAGCAAATACACAAGCAACAACTAAAATGTCACAACTAGCACAAAGTGTAACAACATCTGCTAAAAATGGTCAAGAACTTGCTAATCAAACAGCTAGATCAATGGATGATATAAATAAAGAAGTAAGCTCAATTAATGAAGCTATTGAAGTAATTGATCAAATTGCCTTCCAAACAAATATTCTTTCACTTAATGCAGCGGTTGAAGCAGCAACTGCTGGAGAAGCAGGACGTGGATTTGCAGTTGTTGCTCAAGAAGTTAGAAATCTAGCAAGTAGAAGTGCCGAAGCTGCAAAAGAGATAAAAAATATTGTCGAACTTGCAAGTAAAAAAGCGAAAACAGGAAAAGATATCTCTGATAATATGATTAGTGGTTATCAAGAATTAAATGAAAATATTTCACATACAATTAATACTATTAATGATGTGGCGAAAGCTTCAAAAGAGCAAGAAAGAGGAATCATACAAATTAACGATGCAATAAATACGCTAGATCAAGCAACACAAAAAAATGCACAAGTTGCTGATCAAATCTCTATTATGGCTTCAAACATTGCTAATATGTCAAACTCTTTAGTAACAGCTGCCTCTCGTGCTTCATTTTTAGAAGATTCATTGGATAAGGTTTGTGATGTTGATTTAGTTTATGATACTGCTTTATTAAAAGTTGATTTATTAAATACAAAAGATGTTGTTTATTCTCAACTTGGTAATTTTAAAACATTTAAAATTAATGAAAATACAAGTATTAAACAGTGGTCAGATAAACATATTAATTCAGGGAAAAGAGTAGATATGCAACTTATGAATGATATAGAAAACTTAAATAAAGAGTTTCATAAAAATCTTCAAAAACTAGTAGATGCAAATGCAAATAAAGAATCAAATGAGGCTTTAAACAAAAATGCAAGAGATGTTGAAATGGATGCTTTAAAAATATTTGGAAATTTAAATAATGTAAAAAAAGAAGCTTGTAAGAAAAAATAGATAAAAGAAGATTTATTCTTCTTTTATTTATCCTTGTTGCATTTGTTTAATCAAAAGTTCTAATTCATCCTCAGATAAAATATCCTGTGAATCTTTCGAATCAATATTTTTAGCACTAGCAGCTAGGTTATATTGACTTTTATCAATGCCATTTTTATCACAAACAAAGTTTACAACTCTTTCTATTTTTTGTCTATGTAAATCTTGATGTTGTAATAATCCAAAAATATCAGAAATTACATTGCTGATTTTATCTTTTTTATGTAGGGGAATATCTAAATCAGAAATAATAGTATCTACCATTTCTGCATTATCATAGATTAGCTTAGCGTTATTTTCAGACTCTTTTATTACTTCACATAATTGTGCAATTAACTCTTCATACTTCATATACATCCTTTAGCTGCTATTTGTATGAAGAGTTTAACTTATTTTAACTTAATACATTTCGTATTTATTTAATTATTAATGAATTATTTCTGCAATTACTTCAGTTGCGTATGAACCTTTTGGTAAATAAAATTGTAGTTCCATCCAGTTTTTATCTTCTTTATAATTACTAGAGATATCTTCAGGGAAAATCCAAGCAAATCTTCTTGCTCCATCTTCGCCTGTTTTTTCTTCAAACTCTTTTTCAATTTCATAAGCTAAATCAACTGAATTTTTAACCCTTTTCCCACTTAAAAGACCTGTTGGAACTCTATCTCTTTCATTGAATTTAGCAGATTCTTCTTCTAGATTTTCAATTGTAAAAATTTTTCCAAATGGGTAATGAGAAAGTAAATCACCTGTCATTAATTTAAAAGGATGTTTTTGTTTTTTCATTTGTTTTACAACATCAAGTGGTAAATTTAATTTTTGATAAACTTCTTTTGGCTCAAATGCTTCGATTAATTTTGAAATCTCAATTCTTTTTGAAAGCCAAGAATTAAAAAGATAACTTTGGTAAGCATTGATATACATTTGCTTTAAATTTCTTCTTTTCTCTTTTAGTTTTCCATCAATAATATCTTTACCTTTTTTATAGTTGTCACCCTCAATTCCAAATCTTTGAAATCCAAAATAGTTAGGAATTCCATAAGTAACAATTTGTCCTAAAGCCTCTTCAATTTTTCTTTTTTCAATGGCACCCACTCTTTTTAGTCTAATAAAAAATTTATTACCTTTTAAGTGCCCTACTTTGATTTTGTTGTTATGGTAAGTCGTTTCAAGAATTTTTAGATTTTCATGTTGAAAAGATTTTAAAGCCTCTTCATATTTTCTATGAATTGAAATAGATTGAACAGTCATTGCATTTTTATCTTTTAATCCTGCGTATCCGAACTCTCTACTACTACAATTTAAAAACTTTGCTAATAATTCAATAGCATCCCAAGTTGCTAAATCTTTTTTTCTAATTTTTAAAACTAAATGCTCACCCTCACCTGAGAAATCATAAAGTGGTAGTTCTGTAACTACGAAGTCATCTTTGTTTTGTTTGAAAACCACATCTATTTTTGAGTGATTTAAATATCTTTGTAATTGTTCCAATGTTTATATTTCCTTTTATATTTTTAAAAATGGTGATTTTTAAAGTTTGTTGTATATGTACCTTTTACAGCTTTTGCAAAGGGATTTAATTTTACCTTGTGTTTTAAGGCAATTTTTTTGATTTTCTCAAAATTCTTTTCATTAAATGAAAAAAGTATTTCATACTCTTCACCTGATGTTCCTATATCTTCATCAATTTTGTGAAAAAATTCAAAACCTAATTTATTAGCCTTTGATAATCTTTCTAGCTCAAAAAATAAACCATCTGAAATATCCATTGAAGTTGTGATCAAAGGTGCAATTTCATAAAAGAAATCTGCATTTAAAATAGGCTTTATAAACTTTGATTTTTTAGAAATCTCTTTGTTTTTAAAAAGTCTTTGCAAATCTATCTTACATAAACCCAAAGTTCCTGTATAACAAAGAATATCACCTTTTTTCATACCTTTTCTATAAATAGGATTTGAAGTCTTGGATATAATAGTAACTGAGATATCAAGCTTTTCATTTGATATTGTATCACCGCCAATAATTTGTATTCCAAACTCGCGTGCTGCTTTTTTAAAGCCTTTTGCTAACTCTTTTAGATTTTCATTTGTGTATGATTTTGGAATTGCTACACTTAAAAGTGCATATTTTGGAATTGCATTCATCACAATAGCATCTGAAATATTAACAATCATTGCTTTATAAGCAATCTGTTTTAAACTCATCCACTCTTTTTTAAAATGCACATTCTCAAAAAAAGCATCCATTGAGTAAACAAATCCATCAACTACAGCACCATCATCACCTATTATTTTATTACTTGAAAACTGTTTTATAAAATACTCTTCTTTATTCATGCGCAATTATATCAAAGATGAGCAAAATATACACGCTAAATAAAGAATTTGGGGAAATTTATTAAAGAGGATAAAAAATATCCTCTTTGTTTTATTAAAAATATAGTATAATGTTCTTTTAAAATAATTTAACTAGGAGATACTATGCCAAAAATTAACAAATACGTTGATATTGATACTGTTGAGAGAGAAGCGAAGAAAGATTTAATTGATAGACACAGTCCATTCATTCACTGTGCTGCAACTGCAAAGTTGGGTGAACCATTTGAAGTAACTGTAAAAATGGGTAACGAATATACTCATCCAGATGATTTCGATCATTATATTGAGTCTGTAACATTATATAATGGTGACGTTCAATTAGCTAAAGCTTCTTATGTTCCTGGAACATTAGGAAACATTAAAGCTCATAACACTACTACATTTACAATTATTCCAAATGGAAAAAAATTAAACCTAGTAGCTCATGGTTACTGTACAAAACATGGTATCTGGGAAGGTACACCAGTAGTTGTAGACGTTGCTGAATAAGCTCTAAATTCTACTGTATAAAAAGGGTAAGAAGTTTTGCTTCTTACCTTTTTTTATGTATATAATATATTTATTTAATTTATTTTCAAATACAGCTTTTCTTATAAATCAAATTAATCGATAATTTAATCTAAATCTTCACAAAGTTCCAACAAAGAACTAACTGTAATTGTAGGTTGAATCTCCCATGGATCAAAAATAGATTCTGAAGATCTTTGAATCCATACTGATTTCATTCCTGCTGAAATAGAACCTATTACATCAAATGGATTACTTGATATTAACCAAGCTTCATTTCCATTTGTTTGAGCTGTTCTTAAAAAGTGTGCATAAGCTCCAGGAGATGGTTTGAAAGTTTTAATATCATCAACACTTACAACATCTAAAAATAATTCTCTTACTCCTACATGAATTAAAAGTTTTTCAACAGCTTCAGCTTTTCCATTTGAAAATGCAAATAATCTAAATCCTTTTTCTTTTAATTTTTTTAATGCCTCTTTTACATCATCAAAAGCTGGTAATACGGAATAGATATTCATAAGCTCATTTTTTTGTTCAAGATTAAGTTCAACTTTATGAAATAAACAAGTATAGTCTAAAGCCTGTGAGGTACAAATAGCGAAACTCACGTAGTTTTGCATATGCCCTCGTCTAAATGAGTATTCAAGCTGCTTATTACGCCAAGTGGTAGAAAATGCTTTTGCTTTGTTTCCTATAAATTTTTCTAATAAATCAACCACACCATTTGTATCAATAAGTGTTCCATAAACATCAAAGGCTAGTGTTGTATTTTTCATAATATCTCCTTAATTTTTATTTCATACTATTTAAAAAATAATTAATTATTAGAATTTTTTCTAATTGCTTCTAAAATATCTTGAGGTTCACATCTTTTTGTATAATCTTCATCAATAAATGAAAATATAATCTCTTTATTTTTATTTATAACATAAGTTGCAGGCATTGGAATTTCATAAGAGTCTTCTTTATTAGTTGCTGGAAGATCAATACCAAAACTTAAATATATAGGTCTTATTTCTTCAGCCAATGAAAATACAAGCCCATACTCTTTTGCTATTAGATTTGAATTATCACTTAATACTTCAAATTCAAGTTCATTTTTCTCTTTTGTACTCATACTTGCATCTGGACTTTGTGGAGAAACTGCAATTAATTTTGCACCTAATTGTTTTAATTCTTCGTTAATACCTTGTAATGCTTTTAATTCAAGATTACAATAAGCACACCAAGATCCTCTATAAAAACTCACAACCACAAAATCATTCTCTTCTAAAGTATCAAATAATGAAACTTTATTTCCTAGTGCATTTGGTAATTTAATCTCTTTTGCAATTGAACCTACTGTTAGTGCATTTTTACTAATACTTGCATCTTCTAGTTTTTTTGTAGCGTCTAACATCATTTCTTGAACTTCTAATGGAGCTTTTTGTTTGAATGCTTCTTTATATTTTTTTATTTCATCTATTAATCTTGACATTTTATTTCCTTTTATATTTTGTTTAATTTTTCTAATATGTTATAGAACAATTATTCTATAACATATAAAAAAAATTATCTAATCATACTTAGTAAATTTTTTATTATAATTTGGCTATCTTCTTTTGAAGAATTATATTTTCCATGAACATGAAAACCATGAATAAAAGTCTCTATTGTAAGAGCCATTGCTTTTACATCTCCTGTAAAATCACCATCTTCTTTTGCTTGTGTAAGATTTTCTTCCATACCTAAACGAACATTATTAAAATACTCTTTTGTTATGTTATATGTTTCTTCACTTACAAAATCTTTTTCTCTCATAGTATTTGAAAATAAACAACCTTTAAAATCTTTTTTAAAAGTAAAACTTTGAAAAAAAAGTTCAATTCCTTTTTTCCCAGGATTATTTTTTAAAATAGTAAGTTTTTGAGCTGATAATTTTGAATAATAGTTTTCAAGAGCATCTTTAAACAAACCTTCTTTATCTTTGAATAAAGAATACATAGTTCTACGGTTTAATCCAGTGTGTGAAACCAATTCAGCCATTGATACACCCTCGTATCCTTTTTGCCAAAATATTTCCATTGCACTATCTAATACTTTATTTAAATCATATTCTACAGGTCTTGCCATTTTTTCGTCTCCATTTGTAAAATTATAGAACATTAATTCTATAATGTCAAGTATTTTATACAATTAACAAAAAATTAACTCCAATATAACTATAATTTAATAATACTAATTATAAGGAAAGTTTATGAAAAAGAGTATAAGTTTACTTATGTTTTTAATTGCATTATTTTTTACAAATCTTAATGCACAAGAAATGTTTCAAACAGTAGAACCAAAAGATGCAACTTTGGTAAAAAATGATTCTTCAAAAGAGTTTTGTAATGTTTGTGGTATGCACTTAACAAAATTTTACAAAACAAATCATGCTACTGAGTTTAAGAATGGTCATAAAGAACAATACTGTTCACTTCATTGTCAAGCTCAAATTCATGAGGACCATGAAGATAAAATCAAAAATATTCAAGTAGTTGATACAAACACCTTGAAATTTATTGATGCAAAAGATGCATTTTATGTTATTGGTTCTTCAAAACCAGGAACTATGAGTCCTATTAGTAAATATGCTTTTTCTTCAAAAGAGGAAGCAATGAAATTTCAAAAAGAGTTTGATGGAGAAATTCATACTTTTAGTGAAAGTTTAAATATTGCAAAAAATGCTCTTGAAAAAGAGAATATTGCATTAGATGAAAAAAGAGCTCCAATGGCTATAAAAGGTAAAAAAATATTTGAAACTATGTGTAACACAGATCAAATAAAAGATTTTAATTCTATTGGTGAAGCGAAACAATATTTAATAGATAATAAAGTTTGCAAAAATCTTGATCCTAAGATGCTACAAGCTGTTTCTATTTACTTACATAATCCTATGATTGCCAGCGATAAAACAACTATGATTAAAGTTCCAAATGAAGCTAAATGTCCAGTTTGTGGAATGTTTGTGTCAAAATTTCCAAAATGGGTAGCACAAATACAAATTAAAGACGGACATACTCATTATTTTGATGGGGTAAAAGATATGATGAAATTTTATTTTGAACCTATGAAATATGAACATAATCATACAAATAATCAAATTGAGAAAATCAATGTAACTGATTATTATACATTAGAATCAATAGATGGGAAAAATGCTTTTTATGTTGTTGGATCAAATGTTTATGGGCCAATGGGTGAAGAATTAATTCCATTTAAAAATGAAACTCAAGCAAAAAAATTCATGGAAGACCACTATGGAAAAACTTTATTAAAATTTGAAGAAATAAAAAAAGAGATTCTGTTTTAATACTTATTACAATGCGATTCTATCGCATTGTCAATAAATAAGAGAGTATAAATTAGTGAATTTTTATAAAAGAACAACAATAATCAACTAATGAATGTACTCTTAATTTAAATTTTGAATTAGCTTGAATTTCAAAAGATGCAGGCCCTTCATACTTTACCCAATCTTGCGCTGGTAACATAACTTCTAACACACCTCTTTGAATATCCATAATTTCTTTATGAACTGTATTTAATTCATATTCACCTGGTAACATAATCCCTAATGTTTTTCTAGAATTATCTTCAAATACAATTGTTCTACTAGTAATATTTCCTTCGAAAAGGATATTTGCTGCTTTTGCAATAGAAACATTATTAAACTCTGCCATTTATTTTCCTTACATTATTATTTTAGATATTTTATCACAACTATTATATGATAATATTGAAGCGAAAGAGTAGTTCTTTTTTGTTATAATTTGCAAAAATTAAAAAAGGTGTAGAAATGAGTATCCAAAAAGAATTAGAAGACTTAATAAAAGATGAAGTACTTATTGAAATTGAAGATTACATTGATGAATTATTTGAAATTATAGCTGCAAAAAAAGAAGATGATAATATAAAAGAAGAATTAAAACAAATGCAAGAAATGAAAAAAGATTTCGAAGATATGCTTGTTGATTTAGTTCATGGAGATATTTACGATGAAGAGTGTAAAGAAATAATCCAAGAGATTAATGATATGAGAAAAGAAGATGACGAGGATGAGGAATAAAATCTTTTTATGCAAGGTTATATAATTGATATCAAAGCTGTTAAAGATGATGATTTAATTGTATCAATTTTAGCAGAAAATGAGGTCTTGACTACATATAGATTTTATGGGGCAAGACACTCAAATATAAATATTGGATATAAAATTGATTTTGAACTTGAAAATACAAGGTCAACAATTCCAAGATTAAAAGATGTAATTCAACTTGGATTTCCTTGGATTCTAGATAATGAAAAAATGTATTGTTGGCAAAGATATATAAAACTTTTTTACCCTCACCTAAAAGATATTGAAGAGATTGATCCATTTTATTTTTATGCATTAGAAAATTTGGTTCATGTTATGATTAAACAAAATGCTCTAAGAGCTATTTGTGAGTCTTATATATCTTTACTTGAATATGAGGGCAGATTTCATACAGATTTTGAATGTTTAATATGTGAAAGTGAGATTACTCAAGATGTATCTATAGTAAGAGGATTCTTACCAACTCATGCAAAATGTACTTATTCAAAAATACTTGATATTAAAAAAGTACAAGAGTTATTTGAAAAAAAGAAACTAATAAGTTTTAATGATTCAGAAGTAGAATACCTTTGGGATATCCTACTTCAAGGTTTGTAGAAGTAATTATTCGTCTAATAACCTATCTTGTAAAGTTACAATAGCTTTTTCAAGAACTTTAGTATCTAAACCATACTTACTTGCTTTATTTATAGCTTTTTGCACATTAGCATCACTTAATGGTGCACTAACTTGACATGCCGTTTTAATAACATCTAAAATTTGAGCTTTTTTCTTATATTCTGGGTTTACATTTTGAATGTTATCTACAAATTCAATCATATTAATTAAATTTTCACTTAGTTTCCAATATCCAAATATTTTTGATGTTATTTCAGACGTTGTAAATCCTAATAATTCTCGCTCAACTTCTTCAATAGTGCAACCAGATGCAATTTTACTTTTGAAAAGTTCTGATTTATCTTCACTGATTAATAAATCAGATAATATAAATTTTCCTATCTCTTGTAAAAGTGCAGGTAAAATTATCTCTTCTTTTAATTCATAATCAACTTTTGATAACCATAAACTAGCAAGTGATGATGAGATATTTGATGCTCTCATAAAATCATCACTATTTATACCATATGGTTCTAAACTAGTCATTAAAAGATTTTGTACTGTTCCGCCAATTGCAATAGAAATAGTAAAATTAATTCCTAATAAGCTAACAGCACGACTTGGCGTTTCAACTTTAGATCTAAACCCAAACATAGCAGAATTAGATATCTTTAATAAAGTAGAAATTATTAATGCATCCTTTTCTATTATTTCTAATAAAGCAGAAGCTTCTTTATCGTGTTTTTTTCTAAATTCCTCAATATCAATTATTGTTTTTGGTAAGGGAGGAAGGGATTCTATCTTTTCTAAAATACTATTAGATGACAATTTTATCTCCTACTTTAAATTATTATTTATTAATTGTAACAAAACTTTTATCAATATATGTATAAATATTCTATTTTAAATTAAACATTAAATCTAAAATGCATAATGTCACCATCTTGCACAACATATTCTTTACCTTCAAGTCTTAATTTACCTGATTCTTTACACTTAGCTTCTCCACCTAATGTAACAAAATCTTCATAAGCAATAACTTCTGCTTTAATAAAACCTTTTTCAAAATCATTATGGATAACAGCTGCTGCTTGTGGTGCTTTTGTATTTTTCTTAATAGTCCAAGCTCTAACTTCTATTTTTCCAGCTGTGAAATATGACTGTAGACCTAATTTATCAAATGCTTTGTGAATAATTTGCTCTAGTCCTGATTCACTAACACCTAAATCAGCTAAAAATTCAGTTGCTTCATCATCTTCAAGACCAACTAACTCTTCTTCAATCTTTGCACAAAGAATTATTACATCAGCATCTACAGAAGCTGCATGCTCTTTTAAAATATCAACAAATTTATTTCCACCATCAGCTAATGAATCTTCATCAACATTTGCTCCATAAATTACATCTTTATTTGATAAAAATCTCATCTCTTTATCAAGAGCTATAAATACTTCATTTTCTTGATTTTCATAAGTCTTAACAGGTTGTAACTCTTCTAAGTGTTTAAATAAATCTTCTGCAACAACTAAAGCTGCAGCTGCTTCTTTTGATGATTTTGATTGTTTTTTTAATCTTTCTATTTTTTTCTCTAATTGAGAGATATCAGCATAGATTAACTCTGTTTCAATGATTTCAATATCTCTTAAAGGATTTACATCACCTTCAACGTGAATAATATTTCCATCTTCAAAACATCTTACCATATGTAAAATAACTTCAACTTCTCTAATATTAGATAAAAATTGATTTCCTAAACCTTCACCTTTTGATGCCCCTCTCACAAGACCTGCAATATCAACAAAATCAATAGTTGAATGTTGAATTTTATCTGGATTAACAATCTTTGCTAATGCATTTAATCTTTTATCAGGAACTGGAACCACAGCTTTATTTGGCTCAATTGTACAAAATGGATAATTTTGCGCTTCCGCATTTTGTGCTTTTGTTAAAGCATTAAAAGTTGTTGATTTACCTACGTTTGGAAGTCCTACTATACCTACACCTAATCCCATTTTCTACCTTTTATATTATTTATTTGTTAGATTAATTTTGCAAATATTATACTTTAAAAAGGTAAAAAAGTAGATAAAATGCTTGTTAGTTAGATTGTTTGAATTTTTGAAATATAAAGTTTAAATAATAAAAAAAGGTAGTAAATCAAAATTTACTACCTTTTAAAAATGAAGTGTTAAATAAAAATTAAATTATAATTTAATCCATTAGGTTTTGTAAAAACTTAATTGTCATTCTAACCCCTGCCCCACTTCCTCCATGAGGGTTATATCCCCATACACTTTCTACATATGCCGGTCCTGCAATATCAAAATGTATCCATTTTTCTTTATTTTCATCGTAGATAAAGTTATCTAGGAACATTCCAGCGGTAATTGCTCCACCGTATCTAGTGTTTGCAATATTACAAATATCTGCAACTTCAGATTTTATAGCTTTTTTTAAATATCTATTAAAATCTAATGTAGTTGCATATTCTCCTGATTTAAGAGCACTTAATACTGCATTTCTTTTTAGAATTTCATTATTCCCCATGATTCCAGTTGTGTATTGTCCAACACCCACAACACAAGCACCTGTTAGTGTTGCATAATCAAAGATATAATCAAAATCTTTGATCTCATCTTGTGCATAACATAAACAATCAGCAAGAACAAGTCTTCCTTCAGCATCTGTATTTCTTACTTCAATAGTTTTACCATTTTTTGCTTTTAAAATATCATCAGGTTTATAAGCATTTCCACCAATCATATTTTCAACAGCACCCACAATTCCGTGTACTTCAAAAGGAAGTTCAAGTTTAGCAATTGCCCAAAGTGTTGATAATACTGCACAACCACCTGATTTATCTAGTTTCATACCAACCATAAAATCAGCAGGTTTTAAAGATAATCCCCCTGAATCATATGTTAAACCTTTTCCAACTAAAACTATTTTTTTAGTAGCATTTTTTGGTTTATATGATAAATGAATAAGTTTTGATTCATGAATTGAAGCCCTACCAACACTGTGCATTGCCATCATTTTATTTTTCTCTAAGAATTTTTCACCATAAACTTCACAAGAGATATTTGCATCTTTTGCTAGTTTTTGTGCAATTTCAGCCATAACTGCTGGATAAAAATCAGCTGGAGCTGTGTTTACCATAGTTCTAGTTTTATTCACTGCTTTTGAAATGATTTTTGATTCTTTTAGAATTTTTTCTAATTTAGGAGTTTTTTCATTTACTATTAACTCTAATTCAATTTTTCTTTTTTCTTTTTCAGATTTATAATTTATAAATTTATACTCACCTAATAAAGCACCTTCAATAATAGCTTTTAGATTATTTTCTAATACTTCACAAAGCTTCATTTTTGCATTTTTAAATTTTGTTGATTGAAGTTTTCTAATAGCTGTTGCACTTGCAATTGCCAATGAATCATAATCATTTTCTTCATATCCAACATAAATCTTTTTTGATTCAGCCAATAAAACACAAGCTTCATCTTTTGCTTTAAAATCAAGAATTTCTAAAATTTCTTTATCATCTACAGAATCAAGAGATTTTACAAAAATTATTTCAACATCATTATTAGATGACTCAACACTTTTTTCTACTAATTTAATTTTCATCATTTCTACCTTTTTTATCTACTTTTTTTGTAGCTTTACTAAAATAATATATTATACTTCCACCAAAGATGACTCCAATAGGAAGGGCTAAATACCAATGCTCTTTTACCCAATCTAAAACTATTAAAATCTCATTACCAAAATACCAAACAGGAACAATAGTAATGGCAGCCCAACACCAAGCTGAAATAAGATTTATAAATGCAAACATTTTAGCATCATATCTTGTAAGTCCTATAGAAATAGGAATTATTGTTCTCATACCATACATATATCTTTGTGCAAAAATTATGGGCCAGCCATATTTTTGTAATAAAAGATGTGCAAAAGCAAACTTTCTTCTTTGTCCTTTAAACTTTTTATGAACATAAGACTTATTAAATCTTCCAATATAAAAATAAATCTGGTCTCCAACAAATCCACCAAGACCAGCTACAAATATTGCTATATATAGATTCATATGACCTGTATGAGATAATAATCCGGCCATTATAAGTCCAGCTTCACCTTCTAGTATTCCCCATGCAAAAAGAATAATATAACCATGTTTTTTCAATAAATAAACAAACTTTTCTTCAAGCCCATCAACTGGAGCATTATATAAGTTGTAAGCTAAAAATGAAAAAAATAGTACTATTAAAAATGCAAATATTTTCCCAGAATAAGGTTGAATTTTCCTAAAAAGTTCTTTCATAACTCTCCTTACTCGTCAAATTTTAATAAACTCTTTGCTTGTACCATATCTTTATCTCCACGACCAGACAAGTTTATAATAACAATTTTATCTTTTAATTTATCTTTTGCTTTTTTTAAGTATGCAATTGCATGTGAACTCTCAAAAGCAGGAATTATTCCTTCTTTTCTACTTAACCATACAAATGCATCCATAGCTTCATCATCAGTAATTGAATCATATTGTACTGATTTATTATCCTTATGGAAAGAGTGTTCAGGACCAATTCCTGGATAATCAAGTCCTGCACTAATAGAGTGAGCTTCTAAAACCTGACCATCTTCATCTTGAAGTAAATAAGAACATTGACCATGTAAAACACCAGGACTTCCTTTTTCAAGTGAACATCCATGTTTATCAGTATCAAGGCCCATCCCTCCAGCTTCAATACCAATACAAGTAACTTCCTTATCCTCTAAGAAATGTGAAAACATTCCAATGGCATTTGAACCACCACCAATACATGCTACTACATAATCAGGAAGTCTTCCTTCTTTTTCAAGTATTTGTTTTCTAGCTTCAAAACCAATAACTGCTTGGAAATCTCGAACCATCATAGGATATGGATGAGGACCTGCTACAGTTCCTATTATATAAAAAGTATCACGTGCATTTGTAACCCAATATCTAATAGCATCATTCATAGCATCTTTTAATGTTTTACTTCCACTTTGAACAGCAATTACTTTTGCTCCTAAAAGTTTCATTCTAAATACATTTAATTCTTGTCTTTCAACATCTTTTGCACCCATGAAAATAGTACATTCAAGACCCATAAGTGCAGCAATTGTAGCAGTTGCAACTCCATGTTGACCAGCTCCAGTTTCTGCAATAACTTTTGTTTTTCCAAGTTTTTTTGCTAGTAAACCTTGAGCTATTACATTGTTTACCTTATGAGCTCCTGTGTGATTCAAATCTTCTCTTTTTAGATAAACCTTTGCACCTATTTCTTCACTTATATTTTTCGCCAGATAAAGTGGATTTTCACGACCTACATAATCTTTTAGTAGATAATTAACTTCAGCCCAGAACTCTTTATCAAATCTATATTTTTTATATTCTATTTCTAATTCTTTTAAAACTGGCATTAATGTTTCAGGCACATACTGACCACCAAAAATACCAAACTGACCTTTTTCATCTGGATCAAATATACTTGGTTTTGGAATATAATTACTCATTTATTTTTCTCTTTTATATTAAATTTCTAATACAGAATACACAGGTGCTACTTCTGATAATTTTTTTGCACCATTTAAAATATGTATATTCATTAAAAAACACATTTCAACTAAATTTACATCTAGTTTTTTTATTAAAGTAGCTGCTGCAAATGCTGTCCCACCACTTACTATAATATCATCTATTAATAAAACATTTACATTTTTTTGATTATTAAAAGCATCAAGATGAAGTTCTACTTCATCAAAACCATACTCTAATTCATATTTTTCACATACTGTTGTACTTGGTAATTTTCCTTTTTTTCGTACAGGTACAAAACCAACACCAAGCCTATCGGCAAGTGCAGCACCAAATATAAACCCACGAGAATCAATACCTGCTATATAATCAAGATTATACGACTTATATCTATCTTCTAAATGATCCATCAAAAGTTTAAAGGCATCTTTGTTATTTAATAAAGTTGTAATATCTTTGAAAACAATTCCAGCTTTTGGGAAATCTTTAATACTTCTAATTGAATCTAATAATATCTTCTTATCATTTTCGTTTAACATCTTATTTTCACTCAAATTAAATCCTTGTACTATAACTTTGCAAAAGTAAATTATTCTATCTAAATAATTATTATGATTTTATGATGTTTTTAAAATATTTAAGAATAAATTAAATATAATTAATAAAATTATTAAGGCTATGTATGCGCTATTTTTTCCTGCTAATTATTATTATAAATCTATATTCAATGGAACTGCAAAAACCAAAAGTTTATGATAAACAAAAACATGAGATAAAAAATTGGCTAATGAGTGAAAAACTAGATGGCATTCGAGCCTATTGGGATGGGAAAGATCTATATACAAAAAATGGAAATAAAATCTATGCACCAATTTGGTTCTTAAAAGACTTCCCAAAATTTGGATTAGATGGTGAATTATGGACAAAAAGAGATGATTTTGAAAATATCCAAAATATAGTTTTAGATAAAACTCCATCATTAAAATGGAAAGAAATAACATACAATATCTTTGAAGTACCAAATGCAAAAGGAAATTTTGAAGAAAGATTATTAATAATAAAAAATTATCTAGACAAAAATCCAAATAATTATATAAAAATCATTCCACAAATAATATGTAAAAATCAAGAGCATCTAGAAAGATATTTAGAAGAGTTAATAAATAAAAAGGCAGAAGGCATCATAATAAAAAATCCAAATATAAACTATTTTTATGGAAGAAGTGATGAAATACTAAAAGTAAAAAAATTCCAAGATGATGAAGGTTTAGTAATAGGACATAATTATAAAGATAAAAAATTCAAAAGCCTAAAAATTAAACTAGAAAATAAAGTAGTTTTCAATCTAGGAGGTGGATTTAGCGATAAGGAAAGATTAAATCCACCTAAAATAGGAGATATAGTAACTTTTAAATATTATGGTTTTACTAAAAATGATAAGCCAAAATTTGCTTCTTTTTTGAGGGTTAAGAAAGAAGAATAAAAAATCTGATTAAACTTTTTTTGATGTAATAAATAATATATATTTTCTAAATCTAACAGAGAAAATATAAGTGATGCCGAAATAATAGAATTGATTAAAGGAATAAATTAAGCAAAAGAAATACAATGGCTTCACATAAAATGCAAAGCCAAAAATTACCTCTTTCTTAAATTTAGAAAAAGAAAAGTATTAATACAAGTCATAAGAGGTAGTTACTAAACCAGAATCTCTTAATTTTACACAAATATTAGTAGTATTTGCATCATCGACAGTTAAATCTAAAGATTTACTACCTGTATCAGCTGTTTTTATTTCCAATGATAAACATTTATTTTTATCACTAATCTTTGTATCAGTGGAAGTCCAATTTGTTTCATTTACACTTATAGCATCACTTATTTTATCAATCTTCTGATTTAATAAATAATAACTTTGAATAGAAGAAACAGCCGTAGAAATATCCCTTTTCAAAGTGGAAACTAAAGCACTATCCTTAGTATCCAAATACTTAGGAACAGCAAAAGACGCAACAATACCCAAAATAACAATGGCAAAAATTAACTCTAAAAGCGAAAATGCAGATTTCATAAACAATCCTTTATAATAATATAAAAAATTATAAATTATTATTTCTTAAAATAAGATTATTTATTATTAAGCTGATGATTAAATTCTGGAACTATTTCTTTTAATTTTGAAATTTTATCTTCACAAATTAACAATTCATCTATTTTTGCATTTAACTCATCTATATCAAAATATGTAGAATTAGCAACCGTTATAGACTCATAATCTGTATTTTTATCACTATCATTTATTAATAACTCTTCATATAGCTTTTCACCAGGTCTTAATCCGCAGAATTCAATTGATATATTTTCTTTCCCACTTAATTCAATCATTTTTTTTGCTAAATCAACTATTTTAATAGGATCACCCATATCAAGAATAAATATTTCCCCACCTTTTCCAATACTTGCAGCTTGTAATACAAGCTCACAGGCTTCAGGTATAAGCATAAAGTATCTAGTAATATCAGGATGAGTTACAGTGATATTTTGCCCTACTTCTATTTGTGCTTTAAATTTAGGAATTACACTTCCACTACTTCCTAAAACATTTCCAAATCGAACTGCTACTATTTCTGTTTTTCCACTTATTACATTTTGTGCATATAGTTCACAAATTCTTTTCGTAGTTCCCATCACGTTTGTAGGACGGACAGCTTTATCTGTAGAAA
Source organism: bacterium (assembly GCA_018816105.1). Taxonomy (GTDB): domain Bacteria; phylum Campylobacterota; class Campylobacteria; order Campylobacterales; family Arcobacteraceae; genus Aliarcobacter. The sequence goes on from JAHIWE010000089.1 coordinate 34,928, forward strand.
TAAGAACAAACTTTTCAACACCATATTCTATAGATAAATCTATACAGTTTTTTGTACCTATTATATTATTTGAAATACCTTCTAAAATATTATCTTCAACCAAAGGTACATGTTTATAAGCAGCTGCGTGAATCACAATATTTGGTTTATATTTTTTAAAAGTTGCCGCTAAAAACTCTGTTTTTCTAACTGTTTGCATCACTGATACTATATTTGCATCTTTTAACTCTTCACTAATTTGATATAGATTATATTCACTATGATCTAGTAAAATCAACTGCTTTGCTCCAAAAAGTTTGCATTGTCTACTTATTTCACTTCCTATACTTCCACCTGCTCCTGTGATTAGAACTACTTTATCTTTTATAAAATTTTCTATCTTTTCTTTATCCAAATCTTTTGGATGGCGAGCTAATAAATCTTCTACTGAAATATCTTTTAATTCTTTATTTTTTCCATTTGATAAGGTATTTACTATTTTTATATCACTTATTTCTAATTCATTTAAAGTTTCATATATCTCAACTAATCTTTCTTGAGAATAATCTTTTGAAATAATAACAGCTTCTATACTCTTGGTTTTTATAACTTTTTCTAAGTCTTTTAAAGCATAAACTTTAAGATTTAAAATATAAGTTCCAAAAAGTAATTCACTTCCATCTACTATAGCCACAGGTGTATACTCTAAATTCTTTTTGTCATGTAACAAACTATTAATAGCACTATTTGCCCCAATAATCAAAGTATTTTTATACTTAGTATTTTTGCCACTTTCAAGAATAATTCTTTTAGAAAGTCTAAGAAGTGAGATAAATACCAAAGATAACATAAAATCTATGATAATAATACTTCTAGCAAGTGGTGACATAGATTCACTAAATATCAAGAATATAATAAAAAATACACTATAAGCTATAATATGAGCTATCAAAATCTTTTTTATCTCATATAATGAAAAAAATCTCCATGCAGTTCTATATAATCTAAAGTAAATAAATACAGATATTTTCAATAAAAGTAAAACTAAGAAAATAACTGCAAAATTATCTATAAAATTTAATGGTATTTGAAAATTAAATCTTAAGTTATATGCAAAATAAAGTGTAAATAGTGATATTAAAGTATCACTTAATAAAAAAAATAAAATTCTTTTTAGTGGAGATGGAGTTAATAACAATAAGAATCCTTATTTAATAAAGTTGTAAATTATACTCAAATGGTGATAAGACATCATTAAAACTTAACAACTCTTTATCAGTATTTGACAGTATTTCTCGGTTTTTTGGAATTTTCCAATCAATAGATAAAGTTTTGTCATCATATTTCACACCGACACTCTGTCCTTCTGCAAAATATCTATCTATTTTGATCAAGACAACAGCATCATCACTTAAAATAGAAAAACCATGTAAAAACCCTCTAGGAAGGAACAGTTGCTTGTAATTTTCACTGCTTAACTCTATACTTATTGATTTCCCATAAGTTGGACTTCCTATTCTGAAATCAACCGCGACATCTAAAATCTTTCCTTTTAGTACACTTACTAGCTTTGATTGAGCATGATTTAGTGTATTTGTATGAAGTCCTCTTATAACACCATATTTACTATAAGATAAGTTATCTTGACAAAAATCAACATCAAATTCTAAAAATTCATTTAAAGATTCTTTTTTGAATGATTCATATACAAATCCTCTATTATCTTCATTGATTTTTGGTTCGCATAGTATTAGATCTGGAATTTCTAGTCTTGAGTATTTCATTCAAATTTCTTTTTAGCATCA
>JAHIWE010000090.1 GCA_018816105.1 bacterium
ACTTATCTTTTTTTCTAGTTCTGATTCAACTTGTTTTGCTGAGTTGATGTCAAAGAACGATCCCTCCATTAGTATATTTTGGATTTCTTCTCGCATGATTTGTTTTAGTTCTGACTTTTTCATAATCACTTATCCACATATTTAGAAAGTCGTTTACACAATTCGGTTGACATACTTTTTGCTTTGATAATAAATAAACGTAGTTCTTCTTTCTTTGATTCTTCTAGAATATTTTTGATTTCTTCTCGTACTAGCTGTTTTAATTCTGATCTTTTTATAGTTTCCTTTAATTGATCTTCTATGTCATCTCGTTTAACCATCAGTGTACCAGAACCAGATTTAGCAACTTTCTTTAGTTCTGGATCAGTATATAAAAATAGTTTAGTATTTGATTTATCAGTGTTGGAATCAATATAGTATGTTTTACCTTTGTACTTGATTTTTTCGGATTTTTTCATAGTATTTCCTATAATTTTTTTAAGCTATTTATAACATCTAAAACTGAATTAATAAACATCTCTTCATCTTCTTTGTTTAATTGAAATTTGTCTTGGAAAAAATACTTTTCCATCCAAGGAATAATTAGTTTTTCATAGAACACTAATAATTCATTTTGAACTTCCGGAGTCAACGTTTTATTCTTCTTAAATTCAATAATTTTTTTATCTAATTCTTTAATTAAAGATTCAATGGACGAGTTACTTTCTTTTAGTGTCATTGTCTTTAATTTTTTTAATTAATTTATTAGCTGATTTTCTAATTTCAAGTGTTGATCTATGACATTGTTGTTGGAAATCTTCGTTTGATATTTCCTCTCGGATTACTTCCTTAATAATTTGTCTTAGTTCTAATTTTTTCATAGTATTATCCTTTTTTTATATAAATATCACAAACTTCTCTCTTTTAATTTGATAAATTTGTATACTGCCCCCATGGTACTTTAGGCCAAATATTTTTTGATTTTTTCTTTTCAATAACTGATCTCGGAGATACTAAAAATAACAAAGAACCGATCTGAACATTGTAAAATAATTTAGATCCTTTGTATTTATGAGATTTGATTATTCCTTCATATTTTTGCATTTGATGATGAAATTTACCAGGTTCATATGATTTTATCTTAAAAATCACTTTTGTATTTGGCTTTAATACATTAGAATCAACTCAGCTATTTCTAAAATACACTCTCTAATGATTTGTCTTATCTCTAATTTTTCATAATTTAACCTTCTACTTTTAACCATTAATTATTAATCTATTTTTTTCAAAATCATTCCAGGCTTGACTGATAGCGTCTCGCAACATATCTTCTTCCATATCATCATCACTATTCCAATGCCAACCAAAACGTACTTTTGCAAGTTTGATTAAATCATTGCGAGTTTTTATTTTTGAATGCAGGCTGACCAATTCAGATTTTGCCCAATCATATGCCGTATTATAGCCTATTCTATATGTTTTCATTTGGTTTGACTCCTATGTGGTTTTTTATAGTTTTAACTAATTGTAGTTCAATTCTTCTTTGATTGGTTGAAATATAGCATATGCTAGCTTTGTAATCTTCTCATTATGTACATCCTTAAAAGATAGTCTAACCCAATTACCTTTAACTTGTGTAAAATCACTTAAATTTGGTTTATTCTTACTAGCAGAACTTAAGTTAGCTTCAAATCCATTTCGTGTTATCTCAATATGCCAAGGTTTCAATCCCAATAAATGAAGATAATGCTCCCAATCATATAATGAATACGTATTAGATAATGTTTTCATTTGCTATATTTTTTATAAATCTTGGCTATATACACAATTTCTACTATTTTCACCAAAAGTTCCATTCTTCTCTTTTTTCCACACTTCAATTAAATAATATAAGTTTTTAGTATCTTTAAATTTCTTAGCAAAAGAAATAGCATCTACTTTAGAGTCTGAACTATATAATAGATGTTCTCTATTACTATGATCAAATCCTAAGACACCAAATGTTTTTGCTTTATCATATTCAATAAGAACTGATTTGATTTCTTCTCGTATGATTTGCTTTAGTTCACTTGTTTTCATTTGGTTTGACTCCTATTTTGTTGTTTGATTGCTATCTTTCCTTAACCGGCTAGCTTACTAGAGCATTAGATTAATTCTACTCACTGCGTTATGCAATGCTGATTCGGTACGTCTCAAGTATAAATATACAAAATTTTAATTTTTGAATATAATTATTTTCTAATTTTAAGTGGACATCCTTTGGCTGCCCAATCAAGAGCTAAAATTTCACCATTCAATTCGATAATTCTTTTCGGATCTTTGCATAGTTTCAGCTCAGCTTTTTTAGCAGCGAGCCTCCGTTTGACATCTTTGATGATTTTTGGATCAGTCATAGTTTTCATAGCACGAATGTAATACATTTACTTTTCATCTTTTCACTTGATTCAGTCGATATAGAAGTTCTGATTTACAGATTTCAATGTGCTCATCTGCAATAGCAGATTGTTTCAATGATTCTGATTTAATGCTTTCTTCGATATTGCAAATTAAATCTTCTACTAATTCAATATCCATAAAAGTCTTTACATTTTCTGCGTAAGTCATTTTAGCCTCCTTTTTGATTTTAAGATTATAGTACGAATATAACACTTTTTTCTGTAGAAGTCAAGCTATTATTCAATTATTTTAGCATATTTCGTAGTACCGCAATCCCAGATTCGGTCGAAGCCATTCAGTTGCATATTTTCCCATTCAGTTAAGTTTGAGTCAAAGTTTTCAAGTTTAGCTTTTA
>JAHIWE010000091.1 GCA_018816105.1 bacterium
GAAAGAAAAAGAGTTTGAATTAATTGCAAATAAAATTTGTGATGTATTAGACAATATTGAAGATTCAGCTCTTCATGCAAAAATAAACAAAGAGTTAGAACAATTAGCTGGTAATTTTGTTGTTTATAATCAATCGACTTTTTAGTTTTTCTAAATAATTAAGGAATAAGTTATGCAAATAAAAGGTGAAGAGTTCATAAAAAAAGTTCAACTTCAACAAGAACGGGAAGAGCTAGAGCGAAAACTAAGTGAACTTGAAGAAGTAGAAATGACAATTCATGAAGACCCTGTAATCTTGTCAAGAAATATCAATAATGATATTAATAACAATATTGAACAAAATGACCATGAACTTAATAATATTATGTTAGGTGGCGCTGCAACAAATGCAAATGAAGAAAACAAGAAAAAATATCTAATTTTAGGTATTGTTCTTGTGGTTTTATTTTTATTAACAATTATTATTATCAGACTTTTAAGTGGTGGATCTACGAAAGAAGATCAGTTTACATCAAATGGTGCAGACTCATCTGAAATAAAAAAATTATCAGAAAATAGTAATATTGAAGAAAATTTTCAAAAGATAATAAATGAAAGAGTTAAAAAAGATTCATCAGCACCTATGGTTCCTGAAATTGCAAAAACAACCGATGATAAATTAGAAAATCTTCAACAAGCAGTTGAAAGCAATTTACAAGGAAATGAAACTATTCAAGAAGAAGCTCCAGCTGTTATTACAAATGAAGCTTTAGATGAAACTATTAAAAAAATTGAAGAGAAAAAAACTGTTCAAAAAGAAAAAGTAGTTGAGAAAAAAGAAGTAGCAAAAAAAGAAGTAGTTGAAAGAAAAACTGAAACTAGAAAATCTGTTAAAGATTTAGTGGAATCACCATCTTCTGATGTATCAAAAGGATATTTCGTTCAAATTGGTGCATTTACTAAAAAACCTTCAGATAGTTATATAAATGGTATTAGAAATGAAGGCTTTAAATATAAAGTTTATCAGATTGAAATCAAAGGAACTTTATATAACAAAGTTTTAATAGGCCCTTATTCTACAAGAGGTGCTGCTAGTCAAGAAGTAAATGATATAAAAGAAAAATTAAAAGTTTCAAATGCTTTTATTGTTAAATTCTAAAAGTTGTAAATAATGAATTTTTATAGCAAAGAACTTTTTTTAGATCAATTTACTCCTGTTTCAATATATGAAAAAGTGAAATCATTATACTCAGATGAAATCACTTTTTTATTCGAAAGTACAATCAATTCAAGCGATGGAAATTACTCTTATATCATAATTGGAGCAAGGGAGAGAGTTTGGTACGAAAACAACACTTGTTTTTATAAAAATGAGCAAGGTCAAACACAAATCGTAGAATCAAATCCTTTAACATTTTTAAAAAGATATTATAAAAAATTTGATAAACAAGTTTATAAAGACAAATCTGAAGAATTAGGCATTGGTCTTATTGATGGTTTTATTGGAAATGTTGGTTATGATATTGGAAAAGAGTTTGAACCAAAACTAAAAGAGTCTATGAATAATTTAATTGATCAATTAAATATTCCAGATTTAGATCTAATTAGACCTAATATTATCTTAGGTTTTTCTCACAAAACTTCAAAACTTATAATGGTAACATCAGTTGATTCTAAAAAAGAAGAATTAGATAATATTGAAAATATTTTATTTACAACATATACTTATTCACCTTTAAAAAAAGCAACTATTATTGATGAAGGTAAATTCAACTTCTCAAAAGAAAAGTTTTTTGAGATGGTTGCACTTTCAAAAGAAAAAATCAAAGCTGGCGATGTATTTCAAATACTTATGTCAAATAGATTTATTCAAAAAGCAAAAGTTGATCATTTAAGTTTTTATAGAGCATTAAGAAGTAAAAACCCTAGTCCTTATCTATTTTTACTAGAGTTTGAAAATTTCACAATTGCTGGAAGTTCTCCTGAAGTAATGATTAGGCTAGTTGATGGTCACTTACTTTTAAGACCAATAGCAGGAACAAGAAAAAGAGGAAAAACTCTTGATAAAGATCTTGCTATGGAAACTGAATTAATGAACGATGCAAAAGAAAGAGCTGAACACTTAATGCTTGTTGATTTAGGAAGAAATGACGTTGGACGTGTAGCAAAGCCAGGAACTGTAAAAGTTACTGATTTAATGAGAGTAGAAAGATACTCACATGTAATGCATATTGTTTCAGATGTTGAGGCTGTAATTGATGATAAATATGATATGTTTGATTTATTTGCAGCAACTTTTACAGCAGGAACAATGACCGGAGCTCCAAAAATCAAAGCAATGGAGCTAATAGCTCAATTTGAAGGAATAAAAAGAAATTTCTATTCTGGAAGTATTGCTTATTTTGGTTTTGATGGAAATATGGATTCTGCCATTACAATTAGAACTACAATGCTAACTGAAGATACTGTGATTTTCCAAGCAGGTGCAGGAATTGTAGCTGATTCAAATCC
>JAHIWE010000092.1 GCA_018816105.1 bacterium
ATCTTGGATTATTTTCACACTCTTTTAGGTTATCTAGATTACCTGCGTAAGTTAATAAGTCTAGGTTTATTAGATTATAATCTGGATATTTATCTAAGAAATACGGTACAAAATTTGATCCTATAAATCCTGCTGTTCCTGATACTAAGATGTTTCTTTTTATCTCTTTTCTTTGCATATATTTATTTCTCTTTTACTAAATCAATTAAATATTGACCATATCCACTTTTAAAAAGTGGTTTTGCTATTTCTAAAACTTGTTCCTTTGAAATCCATTTATTGTTATATGCTATTTCTTCTAAACAAGCTATTTTATATCCTTGTCTATGCTCTATTGTTTGTACAAATTGTCCAGCTTCAATTAAACTGTCATGTGTTCCTGTATCAAGCCAAGTAAATCCACGACCTAGAAGTTCAACTTTTAATTTATCTCTTTTTAAATATTCTTCATTTATAGATGTAATTTCTAATTCCCCTCTTTTTGAAGGTTTTACACTCTTGGCAATTTTTACCACATCATTATCATAAAAATAAAGCCCCGTTACTGCAAAATTTGATTTTGGTTTATTTGGTTTTTCTTCTATGCTTATAGCTTTTTTATTTTCATCAAATTCAACAACTCCAAATCTTTCTGGATCCTTCACTTGATATCCAAATACAAATGCGCCTTCTTCTAAAGATGCTGCATTTTTAAGCATAGGACTAAACCCTTGCCCATAAAAAATATTATCCCCAAGAATTAAACAAACACTATCATTTCCAATAAATTCTTCACCTAAAATAAAGGCTTGAGCTAATCCATCAGGAGCTGGTTGAATCTTATATTTTAAAGATATTCCCCAAATATTTCCATCACCTAAAAGCTCTTCAAATTTATTTATATCTTGAGGAGTTGAGATTATAAGTGTTTCTTTAATTCCCGCAAGCATAAGAATAGATAATGGATAATATATCATCGGTTTATCATATATGGGAAGTAGTTGTTTACTTATACTCTTTGTTACTGGATAAAGTCTTGTTCCTGAACCACCTGCTAGGATTATACCTTTCATTTTTAGTCTTCTTTTCTCATAGTATTAACAAACTGTATTAAAAACAGCACAAAAATAGCCAATATAAATCCAGTTACAAATGAAACAACGATAATTAGCGTTGTTTTAGATTTATTTATAGCTTCTTTATCAATAATAATGTTCCCAATTTGCTTAGTCATAATTACATTTTCATAAAAACTTGATTTTTCTTTATGCTTATTTATAATTGATTCTATTGATTTTTCTAAATTTTCTTTAATTAAATTCTTATCTTCATTTGTTGAACTTATTTCCAGTATATTATTTGTACCTTTTAAAATATTTGCACTTACTTTAAATTCAAGCATTAAAACTCCTACTGTATCTGCAGCTGTATTTAAAGAAATCTGTCCAAAGTTTTGACTTTGTATTTGACCTATTTCAATATATGCCTTACCTTGATAGATAGGAATAGGATTTTTAAAATATACATATACAACCGAAATCAAAGTAACCACTAAAGTAAAAACTAAAATAAATACTCTTTTATCCCAAATAGTTCTAAATAAATCTCTTAAATCTATCTCATCTTCATGATACACTTTTTCTTCCAAATTTCACACCTTATATTTTCTAAATCAATTATAGCAGTCAAATGACTCACAAATGACTCTTTTTTGAAATTTTTATTAAATTCTTTTAAAATTTATAAAAATCACAAATAACTTTTGTATCAAATAGTAACTATTTTCATAAAAGTTGCGCATTTTATCTAAAAAGCCCTAAATAACAACTTTAGATACTAAATCAAAAAATATCCGGTATATCAATATTCGTCTCTTTTTCAGAATCAGCTACATGCTCAAATACCATCTCTATTGGGGCATTATTATGCTCACTTTCTTTATCCACAAATCTCGTAAGTGCTTTTTGGAAATCTAGTTTAACAGTTCCAATTGGTCCATTTCTTTGTTTTCCTATTATAACTTCTGCTTCTTCAATTGGCTTATTAACAAATGATGATTTATATTCTTCACCTTTATCTTTTGCTTCTTTTTCTTTTCTTGCTTCATCTCTTTCTTTATAAACATCATCTCTATATACAAACATGATAATATCAGCATCTTGTTCGATAGCTCCTGATTCTCTAAGGTCTGATAACATTGGTCTTTTATCTGGTCTACTTTCAACCCCTCTATTTAGCTGAGAAAGTGCGATAATTGGAATTTTCATCTCCCTTGCTAGCATTTTTAATCCCCTTGAGATATCTGAAACTTCTTGGTGTCTATCTTTGTTTCCTGTTCCTTGCATTAGTTGAAGGTAATCGATAATCACAAGACTGATATTATTTGCTTCATTTTGAGCAATTTTTCGCACTCTTGCACGAAGTTGATTAATATTAATACTTCCACCATCATCAACGAAAAGTTTTTTTGTATTTAGATCATCAAATGCACCACTTAAGTTCGACCATTGTTGGTCATCTAAATCACCTTTTCTAAGATTTTGTAGTGGAATTGATGTTTTAGCAGCTAACATCCTAAGCATTAGTTGTTCAGCTGGCATCTCAAGAGAGAAAAAAATTACACCTTTTCCTCTTTCTACATTTTTTAGAGCCATATTTAGTACAAGTGCGGTATTGTGAGTAACTGTCATATCTTCTAGTAAAAAAAGTTTATTACCATCTATTTCAAAACCAAAGTATTCATCTACTATATCTTTTTCGATTTGGATATCTGTTAAATTTATATCTTGCTTAGATTTTGATATATGTAACTTATTATTTTCAAAATATGTACTATATCCTAAAGAATCAGCTAAAAATTTGATATGTTTTATTTCATTTAAATCTTCTTCAAAAACTAAAACATCTTTTTCTATATTTGAATACTTAGTAATAAAAGATTTTAATTCTTCTTCTCTTTTTAAAACTGATAAATTTTCATTTTCAAACTCAACAGAAACTTTATATCCCTTATAATTACTTTTGAATTTAGGTGATTTATCTAAAAACTCTTTTACATTTATATTCAGTACATCCCCATTTTTATGAGGACCTTCTGTTCTACTTCTTTTTAAAGATAAAATATGAGATTCATTTACACGATAATCAATACCTTTGTTTTGTCGAACCCAATACATTTGTTCTGTTCCAGATGTAGTTGATAATACATTTCTAGGCTTTGAGTCATCACCCATTAGTTTATCACCTACTTTCACATCTTCAACATTTTTAAGAGTTCCATCAAACATCACTACTTTTGTTCCACGGCCTAAGCATTTCCCCATCGCAGGCCGAGCTGCTATAATAATCAAATCTCCTTCATTAAATCCTGTTGTTCTTCTATCAAGGGCATCAAATCCTGTTGTTTCACCTATTAGATGTTTGTTACCCATTTTTTTCATTTTTTCTATATACGAAAGAGTATCGTGAGTGATTACATGCATATCTTTTAGTTCAGATGTTGCAGAGTCTGTTGAGATTTTATAAAGCTCTCCTTGAATAGTATCAAGGGCTTCATTTGCACTCATTTCTTCTTCAATTGCTACTTTTTTTATTGTAGTAGCTAGAGTTGCGAGCTCTCTTTTTACTGAACCATCTTTGATTTCTCTTACATATGCTAGAGTATTTGTAATTGGATTTGCAGAAAGAATTTCAAGTAAAATAGAATCATCTACATCTTTTGAATCAAGTCTTCTTCTAATAAACTCTTCATCAATTGGCATATCATCATTGTGCAGTTTTACCATTACTTCAAATATTTTTTTATGTGCAGGTAAATAAAAATCTTTTGGTTTTAATACACCTAATACATCCTCTAACTCTTCAGGATTAAAAAGTATCGAACTTAACACTGCTCTTTCTATATTTATACTATAAACGCTATCCATATATTCTCCAATTTTTTAAGGATGACACTCTATCTGAAATCAAGTTAGTAGCTAATAAAATCAACTTTATCTTTTTGTTATCTTTATTTACATAAAATCACAAAAAATATTATGGGAACTTATGCAAAATCATTTTGACTTCACTACAAATACGCTAATTATCGGTGCTGGTCCTGCTGGTAGTACACTAGCTAGAAAATTAGCTAAAAATAAAATAAATACCATTTTAATTGAAAAGAATTTTTCATTTGATAAGCCCTGTGGTGGGGGAATAAAATCCATTGCTTTTGAAGAATTTGATTTACCAAAAGATTTAGAAACAAAACAAATTACAAAATTTAATCTAATCACAAAAAAACAAAATATCCCAATAGATCTATCTAAAACTCCAATTTCAATAGTTCTAAGAAAAGAGTTCGATCAAAAATTAAGACAATTAGCCCAAAATGACGGAGCCACACTTCTAGAAGCAAAATATATAAATTCAGTATTTTATGATAATTATATAATCTCTAAAATACAAACAAAAGAAAAAATTATATTTATAAAATCTATTTATTTGGTAGCTGCCGATGGTGTTAAATCTACTCTTAGAAAAGAAGTATTAAAAAATGACACCCACTCTCTTTTGACAAACTATTCACTCATTGATAATAAAAATATAGATTATTGTGATTTTTATTTTGGAAATAAATTTGCTCCAAATGAATATGCATGGGTATTTCCTCACGGAGATAAACTATCAATTGGTTCAATTTTAAAAAATAATAATTCAAAAAAGATTTTTGAAGAGTTTAAAAATAAAAGTTATAAAGATAAAAAAACAAAAGGTTATTTTATTCCTTCTTGGAATAATGAAAAAGTATTTTATAAAAACAAAACATTTTTTGTAGGAGATTGTACGGGTCAGATTTTACCTTTTACTTATGAAGGCATATACTTTGCTATGAAATCAGCTCATATTTTAGCAGATGCAATAATACAAAAAGATCCTTATTTATATGAAAAAAAATGGAATGAAGCATATTTGAAAAAATTTAAATTTTTACAGAAAATATTTTTATATAATGATTTTTCAGCAGATTTTATGCTCAAACTTTTCAAAAATAAAAAAATTCAAGAGAAAAGTTTGGCATATTGGGAAGGAAGTTTAAAACCTATTAGTGTTTATAAAATACCTTTTAAACTTTTTAAATATATTTTTAAAAAGTAGAATTACTCTACTTTTTATTTTCTTTTTTGTGCCTCAAATTCCACTTCTTCAATAAATCTATTTATCAAAGCATCACCTGAAAGCTTAGCTATAATCTCGCCTCTTTTCATTACAAGACCAGATCCTTTTCCAAAGGCAATTGCAACATCAGCAGATTTGGCTTCACCAATTGCATTTACAACACATCCCATAACTGATACGTCTAAAGACTCTTTTATATGTGATGTTCTTTTTTCAATTTCAGCAACAGCACTTACTAGATCAGCTTCAATTCTTCCACAAGTTGGACAAGAAACGATATTTAATCCCTCTTTTGCAATTCCAACATCTTTTAGTATTGCTTTTCCTACTTTGATTTCTTCTTCAAGCTCACCTGTCATTGAAACTCTTAGAGTATCTCCAATTCCATCAAGTAAAAGTGAACCTAATGCAATTGATGATTTTATAGTTGAGTGAAATTGAGTTCCAGCTTCAGTAACACCTAGATGAAATGGATAATTATTCATAGGTCTTAAAGTTCTATAAGCTTCAACTGTTCTTTGAACATCACTAGCTTTTAAAGATATCTTCATATTTGTAAAACCTAAGTCTTCAAGATATTTGATATTATAATCAGCACTTGCTACCATTCCTTGCGGTGTTTGTCCATATTTATCTTCAAACTGTTTTTCAAGCGACCCTGAATTTACTCCAATTCTAATAGGTATATTTCGCTCTTGGCAAGCTTTTACTACTTCTTGAACTCTTTTTTTATCACCAATATTTCCTGGATTAATTCTAATACAATCTACAACTTCAGCAGCAATTAAAGCTAATTTATAATGAAAATGAATATCTGCTACAAGTGGTAAATCAACTTGTGATTTAATCTGTTTTAACGCTAACGCTGCTTCCATATTTGGAACAGCAACTCTTACTATATCAGCACCTGCAAAATGTAAAGCTGTGATTTGCTCAACCGTAGCTTTTACATCAGAGGTTTTTGTAAATGTCATTGATTGTACAGGAATTGGAGCATCACCACCAATAGGTACGTTTCCGACGAATATTTGTTTTGTTGGGTATCTTTTTATCATAAGCTGATTTTATTCAAAATTAAATGTAAAGTAGATTAAATATAGTAACAATTTTGTACAAAAAAATAGTAATATTTTATTACTTACTTATTTATTAGGTTAAATTAAACTTCTATTTTGAAAATATTAGATACAATACACGCATTATAAGAAAAGGATTTTTATGCAAGATTTTGCTATTTTTGATTTAATAATACTTGCAGTTACTCTTATTTTAGGTCTTAAAGGTCTATTTAGAGGACTTATTAAAGAAGTATTTGGAATTATGGGAATCATTGGTGCAATTTTTGTAGCCTCTAGAATTTCAAAAGAAATTGGTGATTTAATCGCTCCTATTTTAGTTTTAGAAAATGAAGCAACTATTAAACTTATTGGTTTTGTAACAGCATTAGTAGCTGTTTGGCTTGTGGTTTATAGTGCAGGTGTTATTGTAAGTAAAATCTTTTCAGCAAGTGGTTTAGGCGTTGTTGATAGAATTTTTGGATTTGTTTTTGGAGCTGCTAAAATATTTTTAATATTCTCTGTTATTGCTTATGCACTTTATCAAGTTCAATCATTTAAAAAAGTTATTGATGAAAAGTTTGCTAATTCTATTGTTATGCCACACTTAATTAGTGTTGGATCTTACATTATAAAATTAGACACTACAACTATTACTAATACAATTGATAAGGCAGTTGATTCTGCAAAAGATTCAAGTATCGTAAAAGATACAAGTGAATCTGTAAAAAATGGTGTGCAAGATACTGTAAATGATGTTAAACAAGCAGTTGAAGAAGAAGTTGTTCAAGCAGTTGAAGATAAAATTCAAGAAACAACAGATGCAACTCAAGAACAAATGAATACTGTAAAAGAAAAATTTAAAAGTATCGCAAACAAACCAGAAGAAAATAAATAAAGGGATTTAATATTGTTCGAAAATACATATATACAACAAAGAATAGAAAAAGCTGAAAAATTGAGAGAAATGGGGATTAATCCTTATTCGAATGAAAGTACGAGAAATTGTACAGTTTCAAAATTTTTAAATGTTAATAGTGATATAGCTCATACTGAAGAAAAAAGAGATGCAAGCAGAACATATACAGTTGCTGGAAGAATTAAACTTTTTAGACTTATGGGGAAAGCATCTTTTTTAAAAATAGAAGATGAAACTGGAATGCTTCAAATATATGTGGCTAGAGATAATCTAGCTGAAGGTTTTTATAACGATATATTCAAAAAAATCGTTGAAGTTGGTGATATTGTTGAAGTTACAGGTTATCCATTTGTAACAGGTCATGGTGAATTATCACTTCATGCTGATGAACTAAAAATACTTACAAAAGCTATCTCTCCACTACCTGAAAAATATCATGGTATTCAAGATAAAGAATTAAGATATAGACAAAGATACTTAGATTTAATTATGAATTCTGAGGTGAGAAAAACTTTTCATATTAGATCAAAAGTTATTTCATTAACAAGAAGATTTTTTGAAGATAAAGGTTTCTTAGAAGTTGAAACTCCAATGATGCACCCAATAGCAGGTGGAGCAAATGCTAAGCCTTTTGTTACTCATCACAATGCTTTAGGAATTGATAGATTTTTAAGAATTGCACCTGAGTTATATCTAAAAAGATGTATCGTTGGTGGATTTGAAGCTGTATTTGAAATAAATAGATGTTTTAGAAATGAAGGTATGGATGCAACACATAATCCTGAATTTACTTCAATTGAATTTTATTGGGCTTATAAAACATATAAAGATTTAATTGTTTTAACAAAAGAGTATTTTGAATACTTATTTGAACATTTAGAATTACCAACTGTATTACCTTATGGTGAATTAAAAATCGACTTTAGTAAATTTACTGAAATTCCATTAATTCAATCTTTGGTAGAAATCGGTGGAGTTCCTGCTGATATAGTTGAAGATAAAGATAAAATTATTACATTTATGAAAGAAAATAAATTAGAAGTAAATGCTAAAATGAACATTGGACAACTTCAAGGTGAATTATTTGATGAATACGTTGAAGCAAAATTAATTAATCCAACATTTATTACAGAATACCCAGTTGAAATTTCGCCACTTGCTAGAAGAAATGATTCAAAACCTCATTTAACTGATAGATTTGAGTTATTTATTGCAGGCAAAGAGATTGCAAATGCATTTTCTGAATTAAATGACCCACTTGATCAACTTCAAAGATTTGAAGGTCAAATGGAAGCAAAAGAGTGTGGTGGTGATGATGAAGCTCATGAAATGGATGAGGATTTTGTAAATGCTCTATCTTATGGTATGGCTCCATGTGCAGGTCAAGGTATTGGTATTGATAGATTAGTAATGATGCTTACAAATGAGCACTCAATTAGAGATGTATTACTTTTCCCAGCAATGAAACCAATTAAACATGAAATTAATCTTCACGATGATGAAGAAGCTTAATAAAATAAATTATAAACTTTAAGGAGAACAAATAAATGAGTTACCTAACAAACGCAAACCTAGAGCAAGCAGA
>JAHIWE010000093.1 GCA_018816105.1 bacterium
CAAAACTATTTCTTTTTGAAACTAATTCTTTGTACTTTGGATTAGATTCAATTCTCTCAACTAATTCTTCGTTCATTCTGCTTCCTTTTTCTAATTTGATAATAAGTAAATCTTATACCTATTATCATTTCTCAAATAAGCTTTATTAATACAGTAGCATTAAAATAGCAAATTAAAAAGTAATTGATTATACATACTAAGTTTAGAATTAGGTAGTTTTTTTTTATTAATTGTGTAAAATTTGTGTAAATATTTGTAGATTAGTAACATAAAATACTATTATTAATTACTATGTTTAGTATAAAAAATTAATTTAAAATTAAGTTTACATATTAGTAATAAAAAATATTACTAATATGTATCGAAAAGTAATGAATAATTACTCAAGTGTTACTAAAGAGAATAAATCTCTTTAGTAAAGTTTTAGTGTGAAACAGCTCCGTCAGCACCGATACCAGTTTCAGCTCTAACATTTTGAGCTTCATAAGCTTCGATTTCATCTTTTGCTCTTTGTGATTTATCAGTAATTGAGAAGAACCAAATAGCAATAAATGCAGCACTTACTGAGAATAGTGCAGGGTGTTTATAAGGGAAAATTGCTTCAGGATTATGAAGAATTTGTACCCAAACTGTTGGACTTAATATAACTAAAACTACAGCAGTTATAAGACCAATAAATCCACCAATAAATGCACCTCTAGTTGTTAGTTTTTTCCAGTAAATTGAAAGGAATAAAATAGGGAAGTTTGCACTTGCAGCAATAGCAAATGCAAGACCAACCATGAATGCAATATTTTGTTTTTCAAATGCAATTCCTAAGATAACACCAACAATACCAATTACAATAACTGATCTTTTTGAAACTTTGATTTCATCTTCTTCACTTGCTTTTCCTTTTCTCATAACGATTGCATAAATATCATGTGAAATAGAAGAAGCACCTGCTAGTGTTAATCCTGAAACAACTGCTAAAATTGTAGCAAATGCAACAGCTGAAATAAATCCTAGAAAAATATCTCCACCAACAACATGAGATAAGTGAATTGCAGCCATATTATTTCCACCAAAAAGTTTACCATCTGTGTAGTATTGAGCACCTTCTGGTGAATTTAAAAATACAATAGCCCCTAAACCAATTACAGCAATAATTAAATAGAAGTAACCAATAAATCCAGTTGCATAAACAACAGATTTTCTAGCTTCCTTAGCATTACCAACTGTAAAGAATCTCATAAGAATATGTGGTAAACCAGCAGTTCCTAACATTAAAGCCATACCTAATGAAATAGCAGAAATTGGATCTTCAATGAATCCACCTGGAGCCATAATTGCTTGACCTTTACTATGTGATTCAACAGCTTTTGTTGCTAATTCTCCAAATGAGAAATTAAAATGTGATAATACCATGAATCCCATGAACGTAACACCTGAAAGTAATAATACTGCTTTGATAATTTGTACCCAAGTAGTTGCTAACATACCACCAAAAGTTACATAAATAATCATCATAATACCAACTAGAACAACAGCGTACTCATACTCCATCCCAAATAAAACTTGAATTAATTTTCCAGCTCCAACCATTTGAGCAATTAAGTATAAAGCAACTACAGATAAAGAACCAAATGCAGCTAAAATTCTAATTTTAGTTTGATCTAATCTATATGCAGCAATATCTGTAAATGTAAATTTACCTAAGTTTCTTAATTTCTCAGCCATTAAAAATAGAATAACAGGCCAACCAACAAGGAATCCAACAGCATAAACAAGACCATCATATCCACTTAAATAGATCATACCTGAAAGTCCAAGGAAAGATGCCGCTGACATATAATCCCCAGCAATTGCCATACCATTTTGGAATCCTGTGATTCCTCCACCTGCTGTATAGAAATCACTAGCAGACTTTGTTTTACTAGCAGCCCATTTTGTAATACCTAAAGTTCCAGCAATAAAGATGAAAAACATAATAATTGCAGATACATTTAAATCTCTTTTTACTGCAAGAAATGTAGCATCACCTGCTGCAAATAATCCTAAAGCAATTAAGCTTAATACTGTAATTATTTTTAACATTATATTAGATCCTTTACATCTTCTTTTATTTCATTAGTTAAATCTTCAAATTCACCATTTGCACGTTTTACGTAAATTAGTGTTGTAATAAAACTAATGATAATAATCGCAGCACCAATTGGAAATGCTATTGTCATTACTCCATCACCTATTCTTGTTGCTAAAATCTCTTTGTTAAATGCAATAACTAAGATATATGCATAAAACATAACCAAAACAAAAATTGATAGTTTCAAAGAAAAAGAGTTTCTTTTTGAAACAAGCTCTTGATATTTTGGATTAGACTTTATTTTTAGTACTAAATCCTTATTCATGTTTGCCTCCTAAATTTTATTTTATAAAATAGTAGCTATTGTAACTATTTTAAAATAATTACAAATTATACTTCTTTTAAATTCAGTTTTTATAAGAGTGTGAATAAATGTTCCTAAATTAAGCAGCTTATAAAGTTTATGTAACTTTTTGAAGCGGTATATTTTTTGAGATAGTTAAAAATTAACTTGTGTAAAAAGTGGTTTTTGCAGGAGTTAAATCTTTGAGTTTTAAAAACATCATTGATGTCATAATTGCATCATTTAATGCGTCATGTTTTCCAAGAGCTGGAATGTTAAGATTTTTTAAAATTGTATCAAATTTTAAATCAATAAACTCATAATCACTAGATTTTTTTCTAGTTTTATAATACATTGATGAAACTTCAATTGTTTCATTAGGAAGTTTAATACCTATGAATTTTTTTGTATATTTAGAGATAATTGCAACATCAAATTTTATATAATATCCTACAATTGGTCTTGGACCAATAAACTCTAATAATTGCAAAATGGCATCTTTTGGATCCATTCCATTTTCTAAATCTATTGCTCTAATATGATGTATTTTTATTGATTCAGCATCAATTTTATTTGATGGTTTTAAAAAGATATTAAATGTTTTTCTCATTAGAATTTTATTATCTTTTATATGTACAGCACCAATTGAAAGAATTTCATCTTTTCTAGGATTAAGTCCACTTGTTTCACAATCTAAACAAATATATTCATTGATACTTGGCTCATGAAATAAAAAATCATATTTTTTATCTTTTAATTTTTTTCTATTCCAGTTTTTAAAGAAATTATTAAACATTATGAAATCTTATCTATTCTAAATGTATAATTAATGAATTTTTTAAATTCATTAACAATTTTGAAAGAGTCTTTTAATAAATCTCTTTCAATTTTTCCTAAAGTATGTGTATCTATCTCATTATTGATTTCTTTACCATCTTGAATATCATCAAGTTGTGCTTTTAATCTAAGAGTATTTACTACATCAAAAGCTTCTATTAATTCAGCTGCTTTACTTTTTTCTAAAACTTTTTTCTCTTCTAGAATTTTGATTCTTTTAAGAGTTGTTGTTTCTCTAATTTTTTCTCTTAATGCTAAAGATCTAATCCCTTGAACGATAGGGAAAACAGCTGCTTTTTTTATATCGATATTATGTGTTTTAGTCATAAAATTTGCTATTGTATTTGGCGTATCAAATGTTAAAGTTGCTTTTGCAAAATAAGCCATAAATACATCTTTGTCATGTAATTTATTAAATAAATCATCTTTCAAATTTATAAGTAAATCTTTATCTCCTGCAACTGCAAAAGAGTCAAAAAAGATCGCTAAATCCATATAGTTTTGCATATCAGGAGCTTCAATCCAACGTGCAGTTTCACTTTTATAAGCACTAACAGTTTTACACCAAAATGGATTTGAAACCATAATATTACCTTCGCACCTTGGGTAACCAAAGTCTATTAGATGTTCTATTATAGTATTCATATAAGGTCTGTATTGTTCAACATCAATTCCATCTTTCACTACTAAGGCATTATCTTGATCAGTTTTTATTATCTGCTCATTTCTTCCTTCACTTCCCATAACAATAAAACATGCATCTTTTTGTATTTCAATAGGTAATACTAATTTATAAAGTTTTTGATAAACTTTTGTATTTAATTGACCTATTAAATTTGAAATATGGTTTACTTTAACACCTTTTACTTGAAGGCTTTTTATAATATTTAGTAAGTCCATACTAGCAGCTTTTAAATCACTTATGTTTTTTGCTTTTTTAATTTTTGAATCAACAACATAAGTATGATTAGCAAAGTGAGAAAGTACATCAATTTGCTCTAAAATCCCAATCATCTCCCCTTTATTATTTGTAACACCAATTCTTTTTATACTTTTTTTGATTAAAACTGTTAATGCTTCAAATAAATAATCATCATTATGAACAGTTAATAAAGGAAATATTGCAATATCTTTTACAGGAATTGTAAGATCTCTACCTTCTAATAATACTTTTATTTTTAGTAATGAATCTGTTATTATTCCATATTCTCCATTATCTTTTTTAACAATAATTGTTGAAGTTTTATATTCCATTGATTGTTGTATTGCATCAATTAGTGGAGTATTTTCATCAACAATACAAGCTTCATGAATTAAAGTATCATCAACTTTAGCAATCATAAAAGATGATAGTTCTGATGTATATTCTTTATGTTTTAGTGTTTGAAGTTTATTAACTAAATCTTTTAAGAAATAATCCTTAAATTGTTGATTTTCTTCTATTAGTTTTAAAAATGTATTTTTTTCTATCTCATAACAAATTAACTCTTCATGTACTTTAAAAATATTATTGCATTTTCCATATATTAAAGAATTTGAATCAAAAGAATCTTCTTGATGATAATCCATAACTACAAGATTATCTGTTGAATACTCATATACTGAACCTTTTATAATTATAAAAAAATGATTAGATATTTTTTCAGGACTTATTAAAACTGAATCTTTTGGATAATAAGCAATATCCATATGTTTAATACACTTGTCCATTTGACTTGAAGTTAAAACTTGAAAAGGGTGAATGTTTGAAAGAAAAGCTGCTTGATCTTGTAGACTCATTTATATTCCTTAGCTTCTTTGTAGTATTTTTTTATATCAAAATCTTTTAACATAAAAAAATACTAAAAAGTATACCCGAAGGCATACTCTCTAGATTTTGGTTTTAGTGATCAACAGCCTCACCAGCACCAGATGGAATTCTAATTCTCTCTACTAGATCCTGAATTTCTTGAGGAGGTGGAGGAGTCATTCTAGATACAACGAATGCTACTATTAGGTGTAATAATGTACCAATAGTACCAATACCTGTTGGATCAATTCCAAATAGATAATCTTCTTTTGAACCACCCATGAATACAAAGTATACAATGTATCCGAATGTAAAGAATAGACCAACTAAAATACCAGCAATCGCACCTTCTTTATTCATTCTTTTGTCAAATACCCCAAGGATAATTGTTGGGAAGAATGCAGCAGCTGCTAAACCGAATGCAAAAGCAACAACTTGTGCAACGAAACCTGGAGGGTTAATCCCTAAGTAACCAGCAATTGCAATTGCAACTACAGCTGAGATTCTAGCCCACATTAACTCTGTTTTTTCATTTAACGTAGATTTACCAGTTGTTTTATCTTTAAAGATAACTTGACCCATTAAATCGTGTGAAATAGCTGAAGCAATTACAAGTAATAATCCAGCTGCTGTTGATAATGCTGCTGCTAAACCACCAGCTGCGATGAATGCAATTACCCAGTTTGGTAAGTTTGCAATTTCAGGATTCGCAAGAACCATGATATCATTGTCAACATAAACTTCATTTTCAAGTTTTCCAGTATTAGCTAAAGGTTTACTATTAGTAGTTAATCTTTCTCCATGAGCGCCAACTTTAG
>JAHIWE010000094.1 GCA_018816105.1 bacterium
CCTGTAAATTCTTATGATTTTATAGTTATGACAAATTTTTTGGATAGAAATATTATTGCTAAACTATCAAATGCTCTTAAAAAAGATGGAATTTTATTTATTGAAACATATATGGATGATATTGTAAATGAAAAACCACCTTCAAATCCAGATTTCTTATTAAAAAAAGATGAACTTAAAACTTTTTTTGATGATTCTTTTGAAGTTTTAGATTATGATGAGTTTTTAAATGAAGAGAATGAATTATATAGAATGAAAAAACAATCAATTGCTATTAGAAAGTTATAATTTTGATACAGAATAACACAAATAAAGGAAATATTTTGAATAAACCTCTTACTCTTTTTTCATTGAGTCTTATTGTAATTATTGCAACTTATTTATATATTTTAGGTGAGAGTAAAACTATTGAAATTATAAAAAATGAGTATCTTTTTATTTTGGGAGCAATTACACTTGGATTTACTTATTTATATTTTAAATTTAAACTAAAAGATTTTGAAATCATTGATTTTAATAAAAATAGTAATTTCTCTTTGCAATCTACCATTATGTTTTTTCTTATTTTTCAAGTTGTAGATTATTATATGGAAGATGGATTTATAGGAATGATTTCACAATGGTTTTTATATTGGATTATGGGAATAATAGCTTTACTTTTAATGCAAATTATAAACTATTACAAAAATTATAAAGTGATACAACAAAGGCTTTAAAATGAAAAAATATGATTTAATAATAATTGGAGCAGGGCGAGCAAGTAATTTGGCAGTTACAGCTTCAAAAGCTGGAAAAAAAGTTGCAATAATAGAAAAATCAACACTAGGTGGAACTTGCCCAAATAGGGGCTGTGTACCATCAAAACTACTTATTGGTTACGCTCATGTTGCAAATGCAATAAAAGAATCAAATAGACACTTTATAGACTCAACAATAAATAAAATTGATCTAGAAAAAATCTTTGCTGAAACAAATAGATATATTTCTAAAATTGATGGAATATATAATAGTAGATTTAATGAAAATGTGGAAGTTTTCAAAGGAGTAGGTTCTTTTGTTTCAAATTATGTTGTTGAAGTAAATAATCAAAAATTAACAGCTCCTAAGATTGTAATAGCAACAGGAACAAAACCAAAAAAAGCTGAACATGAAAAAGCATGGACAAGCGATGATATTTTCCCACTTGAAGGTAAAATTCCGCAATCTATTACAATAATTGGTTCAGGATTTATAGCTTGTGAATTAGCTGGATTTTTTAGTGCAATTGGAATAAAAACTAAACTACTTGTGCGAAGTCAAAATATTTTAGGAAATGAAGATGAAGAGATATCTTCAATATTTAAACAAGAGTTCTCTTCAAAAGTTGATATAGAGTTTGATACAAGTGCAAAAGATATAAGTTATGAAAATGAAGAGTTTTCTATGACTTTAGAAAATACAAATGGCACACAAAAACAACATAAAAGTGAAGCTTTACTTTATGCTATTGGAAGAGAATCAAACAGTGATAGTTTAAAACTTGAAAATACTTCAATAGAAGTAAATGAAAGAGGATATATAAAAAGAGATGAATTATTTCAAACAGCTGCAAAAGGTGTTTATGTTGTAGGTGATGCAGCTGGAGTTTATATGCTTCAACACGCAGCTGCATATGAAATAAATCATTTAGGAAAAATCTTACTTGAAGATTGTCTTGAGCCTTTAAAATTCAAATATATGCCACATGCAGTTTTTACAGATCCTGAAGTTGCAAGTGTTGGAATTACTGAGCAAATTGCTAAAAAGCAAAATATAGAGTATGTAGTTACAACAACTAATTGGTTAGCAAGTGCAAAAGCACTTTCAATGAGAGTTAAATATCCCATTACAAAGTTTATAGTTAATCCAAAAAACTATGAGATTTTAGGCTGTCATATGATTGGACCGGAAAGCTCAACTATGATGCATCAAGTATTAGCAGTTATGCATATAAACAATGATATAAGACATTTAAAAGAGATGCTTTATATTCATCCCGCATTAAGCGAAGCATTATTACCAGCAGCAGTTGCAAGTGTAAGAGAAATAGAGAAATATAATAAATAATTAATATGGATAGAATATCAATTAAAAATTGAATTCATATCCTATTAATATAAAATGTATTACTATTCATATAAAATAATTATTATTAAAGGATAACTCATATCTAATTCAAAAGAAACAAAAAAGAATAATATTATAGAAAATGCTCTAAAACTTTTTTCTCAAAAAGGCTTTTATAACACTACTATTCCAGATATTGCTAAAGCTATGAAGATGAGCGTTGGAAATATGTATAATTATTTTTCTTCAAAAGAAGAACTAGCAAAGTTCGCAATTAAATACTCTACAAATATATTAGCTATAGAACTAAGAGAAGTTAATAATATGAATATAAGTTCAAAGGAAAAAATATATGTATTTGTAAGAAAATATTTAGAAAATGTTCAAAAATCACCTGAGATTATTGAATATTTTTTAAGGGTTTATTTATCAAATAGAGAGGTATTTAAACAAGGTTGTGAAGGCTTCTTATGCGTAGGCGAGTTTGTAACTGAAGTTATGATTTTACTGGATGAAGGTGCACAAAAAAAAGAGTTTAGAGAACAAGAATTTTTCCCAGCTTTTGGAATGCTAATGGGCTGTTTAGGTGGTTTTGCTTTTTTAAGTGGAGAGAATGTTTTAGATAAGGATTTATTAGCATACAGTGATGCCGTTGCTGATAATATATATCGAGCATTAAAGTATGAACAGTAAGCAAAAACCTACAGTTGTATGGTTTCAAGCAATTACATGTAATGGAAATACTCATTCTTTATTAAGTGCAAATGCTTCGAGATTAGAGCTTTTTTTTGATAGCTTTAATCTTATTTATCATCCAAGTTTAACTATTGAAAAAACTTTGGATGATATTTTAACTCAAAATGAAAAAATAGATTTTCTACTTATTGAAGGGGCCATTACTTCAAATGAAAAGTTTTTTTCAATCTCAAATGATTCAACTTTTAATCTTTTAAATAAACTTTCATCTAAATCAAAATATATAATTGCAGTTGGTTCTTGTGCTTCAAATGGTGGGATGCATGCAAAATTTACTCAAAATGATGATATTTATGGAATTAGTGATTCTATAAATGAGCAAACTATAAATAAATTAGAACATAGTATTATAAATCTTACTGGTTGTCCTGTTCATCCAGAATGGATACTTCAAACTTTGTTTACTTTGAAAAACTATGGAAAAATGCAACTTGATGAGCAAAAAAGACCAAAAGAGTTATATAGCACTTTAGCCCACCATGGCTGTACTCGAAATGAGTATTTTGAGTGGAAAGTTGAAGGTGCTTTTGGAGAAAAAGAGGGTTGTTTATTTTACGATCAAGGATGCCGAGGTCCTATGACACATAGTTCTTGTAATAAAATTTTATGGAATGATATAAGTTCAAAAACAAGAGTAGGAATGCCTTGTATTGGATGTACTGAAAGTGATTTTCCAAGAGAGAATATGCTTGAAACTAAAAAAAATATTGGAATTCCACAAGATGTTCCTCTTGGTATTTCAAAACGAGCTTATTTATCAATTACCGGAATTGCAAAAACTTTTAAAATCGATAGATTAAATAAAAAACTTATGGATTAAATATGAAAACAGTTGAAATAGTCGAGCGAATAGAGGGTGAAGCAAAATTGTCTTGTACTTGGAAAAATAATATTGTAAGTGATGCAAGAATTGATTTTCTAAATTTTAGAGGTTTTGAATATATTTTAGAAGGTAAATCACCACTTGATGCCTTAGTTTATACACCAAGAATTTGTGGAATCTGTGGACAAGCTCATTTAAAAGCTACTGTTGATGCCCTAGAAAATGTTTATGAAAATATAAATGAACCTTTGCTTGTTACAAATAAAGCAAAATTATTGCGAGAAATTGGTTTGAATATTGAGATTATTGATTCTCATATAAAATGGTTTTATATGTTTATTCTTCCTGATATTATTAAACTTGATACTAATGATTTGGGAATTTATACACCTTTAAAAGGTTCACGTTGGCTAGAAGCTTGCAAGACTGCTAGTGAAACTATAAAAGCACTTGCAATCATAGGTGGTCAATGGCCACATACTTCATATATGATGCCCGGTGGTGTTGTATGCGATCCTACGTTATTAGAATTAAGTTCAATGCAAAACTATATGGATAGTGCCATTAGATTTTTTGAAAAAGCAGTTTCTGGAGTTGATTTTGATAAATATTTATCTTTTGATAGTAAAGAAGATTTAGAGTTTTTGGGCGCTGATTTAGGCTATTTTAGAGATTTATCATTTAAATATTCACTGGAGAAATATGGTAAATCTTATGATAGATTTGTTACTTTAGGCTCATCGTCTTTGTTTGAAATGGGAAAAATAAGACAAAGATTAGTTCATAAGTTAGATTTATCAAAAATAAAAGAGAGTAGTGAACATACTTTTTTACTTGAAAATGATATTAAAAATAGTAAAAGACATACATGGTCAAAATCAGTATCTTATGATAATGTTTTTTTTGAAACAGGACCACTATCAAGGGCTTTGACTTCAAATAGAAAATTTATAAAAGAGATACATAAAACTTATAAAGACTCTTCTTTTACAAGAATATTATCAAGAGTTGATGAAATGGCTCATTTATTACAAAATACAAAAGAGTTAATTAAAAAGGTCGATATAAGTGAAGAATCTTTTATAAAACCAAAAATTGCACTAAAAGATATAGATCATGCGGAAGGTTTTTCTGTAATTGAAGCTTGTAGAGGTTCTTTGTTACATAATTTACAAATTAATAAAGGTAAGATATCAAAATATGATGTTATTACTCCTACTGTTTGGAATTTAGGACCTGCTAATAAAACTCAAAAAGGTATAGCTCAAAATGCAATAATAGGTTCACCTTCTATTGAAATAGCAAGGATAGTTCTTCGAAGTTTTGATGTATGTTCTGTTTGTACAACTCACTAATTTTATAAAAATGTATATATTTGTAACAACTTAGAAAAAATATTAAAATATATACATATTTCTTAAAAAAGATTAATTACTATACATAAATGAATGATTATTCATTTTTTAACCTAATAATCGTACTTTTGATTTTTACATAAATAACTATAAATAATTAATGCTAGTTTAATGCTACACTTAGTAAAAAATGCTTAAGAAAAGCATAAGTTTTATATTGTTAATTTACATTTAAGTAAATGAATATTCATTTTTAATAAAAGGGGAGTTTTATGATTGATTCAACGGATATGGTAAAAAAAGTTTTTACCCAAAAATCAGGAAGAGTTGAAACAAATAAGGGTGAGGTGTACTACAACTCTTTATTTGAAAAAGCTAAACAAAGATTATCAACTTTAAGAGCACAAGAGCCTCTAAAAGATATTGATTTAATGGATGTAATTGAAAGCGAAGGAGTAAATAGAAGAGATTTTATGAAGTGGGTTAGTGCTACAACTGCTACACTTATGCTTCCTCCTATGTTTGCACCACTTGTAGCAGAAGCTACTGAACTTATGAATAGAGTTCCAGTTATTTGGATTGAGTTACAAGACTGTGCTGGAAACTCTGAAGCACTTTTAAGAAGCTCAGCTCCAACAGTTGATGATTTACTTTTTGATGTATTATCTTTAGAATTTCATGAAACACTTCAAGCAGCTGCTGGTCATGATGCTGATAGGCAATTAGAAGAGGCTGTTCATCATTTCAAAGGTAAATATCTTTTATTTGTAGAAGGTGCAATCCCTATGGCTATGAATGGTCAATATGGAACAATTGGAGCAATGGGCGAAACATTCCATGACCACTTACAAAGAATGGCAAAAGATGCAGCTGCTGTTGTAGCAGTTGGAACTTGTGCTACTTTTGGAGGAGTTCCCGCAGCTGCTCCAAATCCAACAGGTGCAGTTGGTGTTATGGATTTAGTAAAAGGGAAACCAATTGTAAATATTCCAGCATGTCCTGCAAATCCTGCAAATATGGTTGGTGTTATTTTACATTTTGTATTAACAGGTCAAATTCCAGAACTTGATTC
Organism: bacterium; assembly: GCA_018816105.1. GTDB lineage: Bacteria > Campylobacterota > Campylobacteria > Campylobacterales > Arcobacteraceae > Aliarcobacter. Next base: position 6,092 of record JAHIWE010000094.1, read on the forward strand.
ACTTTTAAGACCAAAATTTGCATTTGGATATAGAATCCATGATAACTGTGAAAGAAGAGCACACTTTGATGCGGGTGAATTTGTTGAAGAGTGGGGTGATGAAGGTGCTAAAAACAACTTCTGTTTATATAAAGTTGGATGTAAAGGTCCTATGACTTTTAATAACTGCTCAATTATTAGATATAACGAAGGAACAAACTGGCCAATTGGTGTAGGGCGAGGTTGTATTGGATGTAGCGAGCCAGATTTCTGGGATAAATATGCATATGAAAGACCAATGGCAAATGCAAAAATCAAAGCACCAACAGGTGGAGTTGAAAAAACTGTTGATGAGTTTGGTTTAGGATTATTAACTGCAACTGCAGTTGGTATTGGAGTTCATGCAATAGCATCAGCAGTTGCTGGAAAAAAATCAAATGAAGGAGAAGAAAAATAATGGCAAAAAAACACTTAGTAATTGACCCAATTACAAGAATTGAAGGACATCTTAGAATTGAAGCAATCATTGATGAAAATAATGTTGTAGTTGATGCTTTCTCTTCTTCAACTATGTTTAGAGGTATTGAAGAGATTTTAAAAGGAAGAGATCCAAGAGATTGTGGATTATTAGCAATGAGAATTTGTGGAGTTTGTACAGGAACTCACTATCAAAGATCTATTGAGGCTGTTGAGCATGCTTTTAATATTACAATTCCAAAAAATGCAAGATTAGTGCGAAATTTAATCCAAGGTGCACTTTATTTACATGATCATATTGTTCACTTTTATCATCTACACGCACTTGACTGGGTTGATATTACAAAAGCTTTGGAAGCAAATCCAAAAGCAGCAGTAGCAGAAGCTCAAAAATGGGCTGCACTTTCAGGTCAAAGACCTTGGAATGCTAATGAAGATGTTTATGCAGAAGTTCAAAGTAGAGTTACTAGATATGTAAAACAAGGAAGATTAGGAATCTTTGGAAATGCTTATTGGGGATCAAAAGGTTTTAAACTTACACCTGAACAAAATCTAATAGGACTTTCACACTATTTGGATGCCTTAGAATTACAAAGAGAATTAGCAAAAATGATGGCTATTTTTGGTGGTAAAAATCCACATCCACAATCATTTGTTGTAGGTGGTGTAACTTGTGTTCAAGATATTAAAAATCCTGCAAGAATTGCAGAATTTAAACAAATTCTAAAAAGAGGTCAAAAGTTTACAAAACAAGCTTATTTACCAGATGTTTATATGGCAGGAACTATGTATGCTGATGAAGCACTGGAAGGAATTGGTGGAGGTATAGGAAACTATATGTCTTATGGTGGATTCAATCTTGATGATTTACCTTTTTATAAATCTTCAAAATTATTTCCTTCAGGAATTGTAAAAAATAGAGATTTAACAAAGGTTTTTGAAATTGATCAAACAAAAATTACAGAAGATGTTACTCATGCTTGGTATGAAGGAAACACTAACTTACATCCTTATGATGGAGTTACAAAACCTAACTATACAGGCTTTGGTAAAAAAGAAGACAACATCGCTTATTTAGATACAACAAAAAAATACTCTTGGATTAAATCACCACTTTATGATGATGAAAGAATGGAAGTGGGACCACTTGCTCGTATGATTGTAGGAGTTGCCAAAGGTGATGAAAGAATCACTAAATATGTAACTACATTTTTAAAACAAGGTAATTTACCAATTAAAGTATTGTTTTCAACTGTAGGAAGAACTGCTGCAAGGGCTGTTGAGACTGAACTTATGGCTGATGTTATGATGGAATGGGTTGATGAATTAGCTTCAAATGTAGCACATGGTGATTTATCAACATGGACTGAATTTAATTTTGACAATGTTTCTAAAGATGCTCAAGGTTTCGGAATGGAAGAAGCTCCAAGAGGTGGATTAGGGCACTGGATTAAAATCAAAGATGGAAAAGTTGCTAATTATCAAGCTGTTGTTCCATCAACTTGGAATGCAGCTCCAAGAGATTATAAAGGAAGACTTGGAGCTTATGAGGCTTCATTAATTGGTACAAAAGTAGCAAATCCAGATCAACCACTTGAAATTTTAAGAACTGTTCATAGTTTTGATCCATGTATTGCTTGTGCTGTTCATATTATTGATACAAATGGTAAAGAGTTAGGTGTTTATAAAGTAGATCCAATTGGAGGAACAAGCCGTGCCTAAAATGAAAAGGGTTGAAAGAATGACTCCAATCATGCGAACCATTCACTGGGTGAATGCTCTTTGTATGATTGCTGCAGTTGCAACCGGTTTATATATAGGTCACCCTTATTATCAAACTTTTATAGCTGATCCTGCTGTGGATAAGTATGTAATGGCTTGGAATAGATGGGGACATTTTATAGTTGCTATTATATTTGATGTAACAGCTATTTTAATTGGTTATTTATATTTGTTTTCAAATTTTGATAAACCATATAAAAAGATTTTACCAACAAAACAAAACTTTATTGAGTTTTGGGAAGTGTTTTTTAACTTAATCACATTTAATAGAAGAAAAAAATTTGATTCAACACATAGTGATTCTTATAATATTGTGTTTTTTACATTTTTTCATATTTTATTAGTGTTTATGCTTTTAACGGGACTTCAGTTATATGTTCATGGATTGGCATCAGGAGAGAGTTCAATCGGAACTTGGTGGCCTGCAATGCTTCATATTGCTACTGATTGGACACTTACAGTATTTGGTGGAAATATGGGTGTTAGAATTGCTCATCATACGGCTATGTACATAATACTTATGTGGGTTATGTCACATATTTATTATCAAATCTGGAGAACAATTTTCTGGAGAGAAGGTGATATTGGTATTGTATTCTCTGGGCATAAATTTGTAGAAGAAAAAGAAGAAGATAAAAAATAAATTATAAAAAAGGGGTGTAAAGCCCCTTTATTTAGGAATAATTATGAAAAAAAGAAACATTGTAATTGGTGTTGGGAATATGCTTTTTAAAGATGAGGGTATTGGTATTTATGCTGCTGAGTATATTAAACAAAATTACAAATTTGATGATGAAGAATTAGAAATAATTGATGGTGGAACATTAGGGTTTAAACTAATGACATATTTTCAAGAATACGATAATGTTATTATTTTAGATACTGTGTCTATTGAAGATACTGTTGGTGAAATATATAGACTTCCTTCTGAGATTTTACTAAGACTTGGAAATTATAGGAAAACAGCCCATGAGGTTGAAATTGTAGAGATGTTGGAGATTGTATCTGTTTTAGATTCCCATGCTGATGTTACAATTATTGGAATAATTCCTGAAGATATAATAAGTGTGGGAATTGGTCTTACACAAACTATGGAAAATAGGTTTGAAGAGTTTATTTTAAATGGTATTAAAGAAATAGAAAGCTTAGGTATAAAAGCTAAAAAAGTAAATAATATCTTGATTCCTGACATTGTAAAAAGTATGATAGGTAGTTACAATGGCGAGCACTTAACAAGAATTCCAAATGAAGAAGATTTTACACATGCAATTAATTTATAAAATAGAGTTTAACTCAACAAATTTATATTTCAAATATATAATAGAAAATTTAATAAAACAATCAGGCATAAATGCCACTTGTAAACAGTATAAAGGATTTATTCTAATAGTTTTAGAAGAAACAGCACAAGCAATTGAAGATTTCTTTGCAGTATTGGAGAAAAAGCTTCCTCTTTCTATTTTTATAGGAAAATCTTATGTTGTTGAAAGTTTTGATGAAAGTTTAGAAGAATTAAAAGATTTTGAAATAAAACAAAATTTATCACTTCTTACTAATGATGAAATAAAAGAGATTATTCAAAACAATCAAATAGATTTTTTAAATGATATTGTAAAGATTTCAAAGGGTGGAATTTCAAGATTTGAAACACATAATGGCTTAAAAGATTTATTTTTACCAAATAAAAAAATAAGAGAAGATTTTGAAAATAAAGGTTATGAAGTAAAGCTTCTAATTACTGATACAAGTAAACTAGAAGAAATTTTTGATATAAATATCAAAGATTTTCAGCTTTTATGCTCAATAGAGCGGCCTTTAGTGAAGTTGAAATTTAAAGTATTAAGAAATACAGATAAAGAGTTTTCTTCATCAAACTTTATTTATGCAAAAATACCTGATGATAAAGAAACTGTATTATTTGCTCAAGCTTTAAAACAAAATGGAATTAGTTATATTTTATATGTAAATGATGAAGTTTATCAAGATGGCTTAAAAATAACATATACAAAAGAACAAAATCTAATAATTCATGGAGATAAAGGACTTTTCCCTAAGTATGATTTTGTTGCAAATAAAAAATATAACTCTTCAAAAGAGTACTTTGATGACAATGGTGGAGTTTATGAATCACTTTTAGCTAAAGTTGCCAAAAAAACAATTCCAACTGTTGGAGTTTATTTTTCTCAAAATAGTACAGATAGCTCAATTTCTATAAATATCCCTAAAAAAGGGCTAAAGAAGATAATAGCAATTCCAAATATTCACAATAGTATTAAAAACTGTTTTGAAGAAATTTCAGAAATTGATGAGCATTGTGAAAGACTTATTACAAATTATTCGAAGAAATTTCCAAAGGTTTTAAAAACAGATGTACCTTCTAATACAAATGGATTTGAATCAATCATAAATATGTGTGCAAAAGTCTTATTAATTGATACTTCTAAAGAGTTCGAAGATATGGCACTTAATACAAGTCTTACTAGTGGAATTCAAATAGATATGAAACTTGTAAATTTAGATGGTATTAATTATTTAGATTATAGAAGAGTTGTTCAATCTATGATGGCTTATAAAATGGCTGATGTTGATAATGTTACTTTAGTTTATTCTTTTTATGAGAGTTTGAGTGAATTTATTTGTAACTATGTAAATGAAATAGCAAAAGAGATAAGTGCAAAAGATGTTGTTTTTTGTGGAAATATGTTTGCAAACTCAATTTTATTATCTAAAACAAATAAAACATTAAGTAAAACATATAATATTATTTTGCCAAAAGAGTATCCATTAGATTATTAAAAATCTTATACTATAATGTTAATCTAAAAGAGAAAAACTCTTAATTAACACAAGGATTAACAAAAGTGTATAAAAGTGTTTGTTTTATTACAAAAGAGCAAGATGAAGCTGTTCTTAGTAAAATATTTGATTATATAAAAGAGAAATATAACAGTAAAATTTCTGTTTTTTGTGAAAATGAAATATTTGAAGATTTAGAAAATGATGATAATAAGCTATTTTTATTATATTTAGATGATGAAAAAATTAAAACTTTTTTTCAAAATCATCTAAATAAAAATATAAATATATCAATTCTTCCAAATGAAAAATGTCCCAATGCTATGCGAAATTATGGTACTTCAAAAGATATAAATGAAGCCATAGAAGATGCTTTTAATCCTGAGCTTTTATCTAAAATCGATTTATTAAAATGTAATGATTTAATAGCTTTTAATCGTATTGTAATAGGTGATATGCATGGAATGAATAGACTGGATTATAATCAAAATAATAGATTAACTAAAATAAAGATATTTTTTAATAATCTTATAAATATAAGATTTAAAAGTTATACTTTAACTACCTCAAAAGAGCACTCAATTCAAACAGCAGCTTCTGGTATTACTATACTTGAGCATTCAACTATTATGAATAAAGAATCAGCAATTAAAGATGAATTATCTATTCATGATGGAAAATTAAATGCCTATATTCTGGCTCCAACATCTTTACTTTCATATATTTGGTATTTACTTTCAATCTTTTTTTATCAAAGAATCTCTTTAGTTTCCTTACCAAAAAGTTTGGGTTTTATTAAAACATCAAAGTTAAGTGTCTCATCTGAGGGAGTTTTAGATTATAAAATTGATCATAAAGATTTATATCAATCAAACACAATAGAATTAGAAGTTTTACAAGATTGTTTAAATATACATTTAGGAAGAGTTTTACTTGAAATTGTAAAAAATGATAATCAAAATACAGAAGAAAAAGATGTTATAAAATTAAATACACTTCCCAAAGCTGAATTAAGCTCTATTTTAATTGGTGGGGAATTACCACTTTTTAAAAAAGCTACAGATGAGGATTTTAAAGATTTATTAGTAAGTCTAAAAGATAGCGCTAAGTTTTCTTACACATATTTAACTTTAATGATTTTAAGTACTCTATTATCTACTACAGGACTTTTTGCAAACTCGGCACCTGTGATTATTGGGGCGATGATATTAGCCCCTTTAATGGCACCTATAATCTCACTATCAATGGGTGTAATAAGAGCTGATAAGTTTTTATTAGTTCAAAGTGCTAGAACTCTTGTCCTTGGTGTATTTATGGCCCTATTATTTTCATCTATTTATACCTTGTTTATACCTTTGGAGCAAATAACAGCAGAAATGCAAGGAAGATTAAATCCAAATTTATTAGACCTTATGGTGGCTGTTTTTTCAGGAATTGCAGGAGCTTATGCTAACTCAAAAGAAGAAGTTGCTAAATCACTTGCTGGTGTTGCAATTGCTGTTGCTTTAGTGCCACCTTTGAGTGTAACGGGTATTGGTCTTGGGCTTGGAAATATTGATGTAATTTATGGCTCTTTTTTATTGTTTGTAACAAACTTAGTGGGAATCACATTAAGTGCTGCATTAACATTTATAGTTTTAGGTTTTGCACCTGTTAAAAAAGCAAAAAAAGGTATTTTTTATACCACAATTTTAATGGCTTTAATTACAATTCCTTTATTTTTATCATTTAAGCAAGTGGTTGAAAAATATGATTATTTCAATAAATTAAATAGTGTAAAATCAATTGTTTTAAATGAAGAAAAAATAGGTTTAAATATAAAAACAATACAAAATAAAAATGGTAATATTTTGATAAATATAGAAATAGTTTCTAGTAAACCTCTTGAACTAAAAGAGTATAGTATTATAAAAGAAGAACTACAAAAAAGAGTTGATAAACAAATAGTTCTAAAAATTGTGTCTGTGATTGAGATAGATTAAAAAATGACCACAATAAAAATTCAAGTTGAAGGAATAGTTCAAGGTGTTGGATTTAGACCATTTGTTTATAATTTAGCTTTAAAGCATAAAATAAATGGTTGGGTTAATAATGACGATAGGGGAGTAAATATACTACTTTATACCTGCGAAGAAAAGTGTCAAAATTTTATAAAAGAGCTTCAAGAAAATCCTCCTATACTTGCTAAAATTAACTCAATAAATATAGAAAAAATAACTGAAACAAAAGAGTATAAAAGCTTTGAAATAATACAAAGTACAAACTCAAATAATAAGTCTACGATTATCTCTGCTGATATGTCTATTTGTGATGATTGTATTGAAGATATTAATGATATGTCTAACTTTAGATATAATTATTCTTTAACAAATTGTACAAATTGTGGTCCTAGATATTCTATTATCAAAACAGTACCTTATGATAGAGTAAATACCTCTATGAATAGTTTTATATTATGTGAAAATTGTGCAAAAGAGTATAACAATCCAACAAATAGAAGATACCATGCACAACCTGTTTCTTGTGAGATTTGTGGTCCAAATGTAACTTTGTATAATAAATATGATGAGATTTTAGAATCCAATATAAATGCCATAGAAAAAGCAGCAGATTTAATCAATAAAGGCTTTATATTAGCTATCAAAGGTATGGGTGGTTTTCATCTTGTTTGTGATGCATCAAATGATGAAGTTGTAAAACAGTTAAGGATAAATAAGAATAGGCCAAATAAACCATATGCAGTAATGTTTAAAGATATAAATAGTATTAAAACATATACAAATATAAATCTTAAAGAAGAAGAAACTTTATGCTCAAAAGAGAAACCAATCGTACTTGTAAAGAAAAAAGATGAATTTTCTTTATCAAAGTTAATTGCACCAAATATTAATCAAATAGGATGCTTTATTGCTTATACACCATTGCATCATTTACTATTTAGATATCTAAAGAACCCTATACTAGCTACTAGCGCAAATCTTAAAGATGAACCAATAATTACATCTAAAGATGAAGTTTTAAACAAACTATCTTTAGTAGTTGATTATATACTTGATTTTA
>JAHIWE010000095.1 GCA_018816105.1 bacterium
TAAATCAATAATGAATTTTAAAAATAATAGTACTTCAAATAGTAGGTTTATTGATATATCTTTTGAGAATTTAAATGAATCAATTTTTATTACTTATGAAGATAATGCAAAAACTTATAAGCAAAAAGAGTTAGATAACTTTTTTTTAGTTCCAAACTCTATAACAGCAGATGATTTTGATTTGGGATTTTATTTGGTAAAAGTTTTTATTGAGAAAAATTTTGGTTTAATATCTATTGAGAAAACAAATGATGGTATAAAATATATTATTAGATTTGACAAATAATTAAGGAAATATAGTTATGAAATATAATGAATTAACAAATGAAGAAAAAAGAGTAATAGAAAATAAAGGAACAGAATATCCTTTTTCTGGAAAATATAATGATTTTTACGAAGAGGGTGTTTTTACTTGTAAAAAATGTGATGCCCAACTTTATACATCAAAGGATAAATTCTCTTCAGGATGTGGTTGGCCTAGTTTTGATGATGAAATAAAAGGCGCAGTTAAAAGAGTTCCTGATGCAGATGGAAGAAGAGTTGAAATCGTATGTGCATCTTGTGGTGGACACCTAGGACACGTTTTTGAAGGTGAAGGACTTACTTCAAAAAATACAAGACATTGTGTTAACTCAATATCTTTAAATTTTAAGAAAGATAAATAATGAATAATGAAAATATTAAAAAAGCATATTTTGCAGCAGGCTGTTTTTGGGGAGTTGAATACCATTTTGAAAAGCTAGAAGGTGTTATTTCGGCAATTTCTGGTTATATGGGTGGGAAAATTGCTAATCCAAGTTATGAAATGGTATGTTCTGGATTTTCTGGTCATTTAGAAGTAGTTGAAGTTACATATGATGAAAGCATTGTTTCTTTTGAGGCTTTAACAAAACTATTTTTTGAGATACATGATTTCTCTCAAACAAATGGTCAAGGTCCAGATATTGGAAGTCAATATTTATCAGCAATTTTTTATGTAAATGAAGAGCAAAAAGATATAAGTGAAAAATTGATTGTTGCATTGGAAAATAAAGGTTTTAAAGTGGCTACATCTTTATATAAATTTGTTCCATTTTATAAGGCAGAAGATTATCATCAAGATTACTATGAAAGACACCAAAAGGCGCCTTATTGTCATAGTTATAGAAAAATATTTTAGTGAGTACCTAAAATATAATAGATATGTTTGTCATCTAATTTTTGAAGTTTTACATTGTATTTATCTGCCCAATGTGAAACTTCTTCATGAAATTCTTCTAAAATTTCATTTGAATCATTTTCATCGCATTTAATTTTTAAATAGTCTGATTTATTTGATAATCCTACATAAGCATTCATTTTTTTTAGATGGTCATTTAGCGTAAAAATGTGTTTTGAGAATTTATCAAAATTACTTGTTAGTCCTATGATTTTTTCAGCTTGTTGTAATGAAGCTTCACTTTTTGAATACCCTAATTGAGATAATATTACTTCAGCAGATACATCTAATTGCATTTTAATCCTTCTTGTTTAATTATTTAAATATAAGATATGTTATCGAAATAATTTTTAAATAGGAGTTAAAATTTTGAATGATAAAAACTACTTCCTGTTTATTTTTTATTCTTTTTATTAAAGTTAATGTATTATAAAAAATAAAAATAAAAAGGGGCTATATTTATGAGTATTTTATTAGAAATGTCCATGTTTCCAACTGATAAAAGTGAAAGTAAAAGTAAAGAAGTATCAGAAGTAATAAAAATAATTAGAGATAGTGGTGTAAATTATCAATTAACTTCAATGGCTACGATTATTGAAACAGATACTTTAGGTGAAGCTTTAGCATTAGTTGAGAAATGTTATTCTAAATTAGATGAATTAGGTTGTAATAGGGTTTATGCAACTTTAAAATTTGACATTAGGAAAGGTTTTGAAAATAGGTTAGAAACAAAAATTAAATCTGTTGAAAATCATATAGGTAATGTGTCAAAATAATTTTAAGCTTGTAAAATTTTATTTTACAAGCTTTTTAATTTATAGGTTTTTTAAAATAAATCTATACTAGAAGTTTGCTCAGAATGGAATCTAACAACTTTATTTCTTCCTTTGCTTTTTGCATCATAAAGTGCAATATCAGCATTTTTTATAACAGTTTCCAATGAATTTGAATCATCAGGGAACATTGATAATCCAATACTAATAGTTTTTCTTAATTTACTTCCAGCATATACATCAATCTCATTTTCACTAACTCTCATTCTGATTTTATTGGCAACTACTAAAGCATCTTCTTCTGTATTAACATTTACAAGTAAAACAATGAACTCTTCCCCACCATATCTAATGATAATATCAGATTCTCTTACTGTTTCATTTAAAATTCTAGATAATTCTTTTAATACCTTATCTCCAATATCATGACCATATTCATCATTAACTGCTTTAAAATGATCCATATCAAGTAATAATACTCCAATACTAAACTTATCTCTTATTGCCTGAGGAATAAGTTTTTTAGAGTGTTCTTCTAGGAATTTTCTATTATATAATCCTGTTAATCCATCTCTAAATGCTGATTGTTGTAGGGCATCCATTAGAAATTTTACTTCAATTGAAGGTGCAGACTCATTAATATAACTTTTAATATATGAAATTTTATCTTTTAAATAATCCAATTCTTCTTTATTATCAAATACAAAATTTATAATTAAATAAACATTTTTACTTATAGCTGTACTTATGCAATAATGAAATTTATTCACTTCTTCAAAATATGGACAAGTATGATGAAATTCTGTTGAAATAACATCATTTTTTGTTCTAGCCGCTCGGCATAAATGAGGCTCGTTTTCAATATTGTGTTTACAATAAAAACTATTTCCCACTTCTTTTATAGTTGACATTTTTTGTTTTGAAGTATCAATTTCTATAAAAGTGAAGTTTTTGAAATTAAATTGGTTGATAAATATTTCAGATAGTCTATTATAAATCTCTTCTTTTGTATTATCAAGCTCAATTTCCTTTTTAAATTGATATAAATTAGATAAATTTAAAACTATCTCTTTTGAATCTTCTAAAGGATTGACTTGATTGTTTATTTTTGTTCCAATAAAACCTTTTAATTTTTTATCAATATCAGTTGCAGTATTTTTAAATGAAGTCATTAAATCATTAAATTTATCCATTAAAATTATCATATCTTTAGATAATCCTTCAGGGTATGGTATTTTTTTAAATTGTCCATTTGCTGCAAAATTTAAACTTTTTGATAGATTATTAAAAACCAATGAGTATTGATTTAACTTTTTTCTAAAAATATAAAAAATTAATAAAACTCCAATAATCATCATTATTGGAATTAAATAAATAGTTTCTAATCCAATATTTTTTATTTCACTCATATTTAATTCCATTGAAATAGCACCCAATGTATCACCTTGTGAAGCATTATGGCAGTTTATACAATTTACACCATTTGATAATACTACTTTATATGGTATTGTTATTCTCATATTTGTATGAAATAATTTTTCATTTAATTGATATTCTGTTTGTCCTGTTTCTAAAACTTTTTTATCAATATTATCTTTTGGTTTATTTTTTTCTTTAATTCCATATTGTTCTTCTACTGATGCATTTCTAACTACCCAAAACTTTGTTATATTTTTTACACTTGTTATTGAATTTATATATGTATCAACTTGATCCATATTAGCATTAATCATATGTGCTGTTAAACCATTTTTAATTACTTCAGAAAGTTGTTCTGCATTGTGAATAGAAGATTTAAGCGAATTGTTTTTTGAGTTATATAAACTTATTGCGCTTATAATAAAAGTTAGGGATATTGCTATAATAATAAATTGATAAAAGATTTTTCTTTCCATAAGAGTCCCTATAATAGATAATTTTCTATTCTACTTTAAATAAGCTTAAGAATACAGATGACTTTTAATAATAATTAGAATTTAATTATCATTTGAGCTGTTAAATCGTTGTTTATTTCTTCATTTAGAGCTTTTAATTTAAAAGTTACTCGATGTTCATCACTTCTTCCAAATTTCTTTATTGCTTCAATATGAGTTTTTGTACCATATCCTTTGTGTTTATCAAAAGCATAATTTGAGTATCTAGAACTTATTTTACACATATATCTATCTCTACTTACTTTTGCTAAAATTGAAGCAGCACTAACTTGAGGTACTGTAGCATCTGCTTTTATTTTACACTTTAAATTTGCTATTTTAAATGTTGTATTTCCATCCATTAAAAAATCATCACAATGCACTTCTAAATTTTGCATTATTTCCATAATTGAATTTCTAAGACAATAACTAAGTCCTTTTTCATCAATAGTTTTTGCAGAAGTAAATACAATATGATATTTTGATTTGTTTTTTATTTCATCAAATAGTATTTCTCTTTTTTTTTCACTCAATATTTTTGAATCATTTAATCCATCAATTTCTTCTAATAATACAACACCTGCAACTACTAAAGGTCCAGCTATTGGACCGCGTCCCGCTTCATCAATTCCACATAACATACAAAAATCCTTTATAAAACTAATTTATTATAACATTTATATAAAAAAGTTATATAATATTATTAGTAAAAATTCCTAAAAATAGGATATCAATGAAGAAGCTATATATTTTAATAATACTTATTATTTCATCAATTGTTCTTTATTATGCACTTTTTTTTAATAAGAGTACTAAACCTATAAAAATCGGTTTTGTAGGAGCATTAACTGCAAAATATTCTGTTTTAGGTAATGCCATGATGAATGGAATTATTTTAGCTTTCGAAGAGGAAGATTATAAAATAAATGATAAAAAAATTGAACTTATTTTTAAAGATGATAAAAAAGATATAGAGGTAAATAAAAAGATTGTAAATGATTTTATAGATCAAGGAATAAAAATAGTAATAGGGAATGTTACAAGTACTATGTCTAAAGTTTCTATGGAAATTATAAATAAACACCCAGATATGTTTATGATTTCAGCGGCTTCTGCAAGTAATGAATTTTCAGGAATTGATGATCAATTTTTTAGAGTACATGTGGCAAATAATGCACAAAGATTTTCAACTTTTACAAATTATATAAAAGAGTCTGGATATTCAAAGATATATGGAATCTATGATGAAGGAAATATAACTTATACCAAAGATTATTTAGAAAATTTTGAAAAAAGTTTTATTAATAAAGGTGGAGAAAAATTTTTGTCTTACTCAAAAATTGATGATTTAGATTTTTTAGTAAAAGATATAAAAGAGAAAAATCCAGATTTATTACTAATTTGTGCAAATTCTGTTGATGCCTCAAGGATTATTCAATATTTAAGATTAAATAATATAAATACACAAATTGCATCTTCAGAGTGGGCAATGACTCACACTTTTTTAGAAAATACAGGGAAATATAGTGAAGGTATAATTTTTAATATTGATTATGATGAAGATTCCCAAAATAAAAAGTTTTTAGAATTTGTTAAAAATTATGAAGATAAATATAAACTTTTCCCTTCAATGTATGCTTCAAAAGGTTATGAGTTAGCAAAAATAATAATTGAACTTTTAAAAACAGGAAAAGAAACGGAACTTAAAAAGAATCTTCTGATAAAAAAAGAGTTTCAAGGTCTTCAAGATATAATTATTTTTGATGAATTTGGAGATGTTATAAGAAATTTTAGTACATTTACTGTAAAAAATGGAAAGTTTAAAAAAATACAATGAAAAAAGAAAATAGTTTAAAAAAAGAGATTTTACTTATTTTTATATCTTTTTCTGTTTTTATAACAATTGCTATTGGAACAATCTCAATGGTGAATTTCTACTATTCAAAATTAACTATTATAAAACATAATCAAAAGCAAATTTTATTTCAAATTGAATCTGAGATAAATGATTTTTTAGAACAAATTTATACACTTTCTTTTTATTTGAAAAATAATTATAAAGAAAATAGTAATCTTTTAAAAAATATAGTAGATACAAATATAAATATTTCAAGTATATTAGTATTAAATAAAGATGGAATTATTGAAGATTTCCATGCAAAAACTAATTTAAATATTTACAAAGGATTTGATTATTCAAAACAAGATTATTTTTCAGAAATAAGAGATGGCAAAATAGATTATTGGTCAAATGTTTTTTTATCAAGTTTTGATGAAGAAGCAGCAATTTCATATAGTTTCAAATTAAAAGATAAAGTTATAGTTTTATCAATAAAATTAAAAGAGATATCTAATTTTATTTCAAGATTTAAAAATCAAGATGGTTCTCATATGATTAAAGTATATGCTGAGAGTGGAATTATAATTTTAAATCCTGATAATCCAGATTTAGTTTTACAAAGATTTAATCAAAAAAGAGAAAAAATATTTACAGAGCTTATTGATAAGCAAAAACCTTATACTTTTGCAATTTTTCATTCGAAGATATTTAATGAAAATCAATATGCTACTTATACTTCTATTGATAAAACACAATGGAAAGTAGTAATAAGAGAGAGTTATGATTTAATTTTAAAATCATTAAGAGGAATTATTATAGGAGTTTTGATCATTATGATAGTTTTTATCTTATTGGCTATTTTATTATCTCTACAAATATCAAAAAGAGTTTTTAACTCTTTTGATGATTTGCAAGAAACAACAACAGATATTGCAAATGGAAATTACCATACACAAATAAAGAAGTCTTATTATGAAGAGTTTAATATATTATTAAATAGTTTTAATAAAATGAAAATAGAGATTGATAAAAGAGAAGATTCACTAGAAGCTTCCTTAAGTAGTTTTAAATCTTTGTTTAATTCAACAATGGAAATGATTATCTTACATGATAGAGGTATTTGTGTTGATGTAAATAATGTTACTTTAGAGTTTTTAGGATTAGATGATAAAAATAAAATAATTGGCAAAAATTTAATTGAATTTATTTCTGATGATTATAAAAGTCTATTAAAAAGCAATTACAATAAAAATACAATCCCTTATGAGTTTGACGTTATTGTAAATAATCAAAAATTTACTTGTTTAGCTCAAGATAAATTCATAGAGCTTAATATGAAAAAATTAAAATTATCAACTTTGATTGATATAACTGAATTAAAAGATAAAGATAAACTGCTTTTTCAACAATCAAAAATGGCAGCAATGGGTGAAATGATAGGAAATATTGCTCATCAATGGAGACAGCCTTTAAGTATTATTAGTACTTGTGCAAGTGGAATTAAATTTGAAAAACAATTAAACACAATAGATGATAATAGGCTTTTTGAAAATCTAGATATGATTGTTGAGAATACTCAATATCTTTCTAAAACAATTGATGATTTTAGAAACTTTTTTAAAGCGGATAAAGAGATCGTGGATTTTTTTGTGAAAGATAGTATTGAAAAAGTATTAAAACTTTTAAAATCAGCCATTCAAAATTATAATATTCAAATTAATACATACTATACAGATGAAATAAAAATAAATGCTTATGCAAATGAATTTTTACAAGTAATAATTAATATTATAAATAATTCAAAAGATGCCTTACAATCTCAATCAAATGAGGCTAGATTTATAGATATCAAAACTTATGCAAAATATAGCAGCTGTTATATTGAAATATCTGATAATGGTGGAGGTATTCCAGATGATATAATTTCAAAAGTTTTTGATCCATATTTTACAACTAAACATAAATCAAGAGGTACAGGAATTGGCCTTTACATGTCCCATCAAATTATTGTTGAGCATATGAATGGAAGTATTTATATAAAAAATATAGAAATGGAAAAGTTTAGTAAAGTATATAAAGGCTGCTGTGTTACTATAGAAATACCCTTAAATGGGGTATATACTTTAGATTTCTCTATTTAGCTTGACAATCATCGACTCAAGTGCTATAATTTTATTAGCAGTTAAATCAAAGGAGTGCTAAATGAGTAACAATATTTTTGAAAAAATGACAAACCAACTAACAGAGACAATAGATTCAAGTGTTGCCTTGGCAATGCATAATAAAAATCAAGAAGTGGAGATGATACATCTACTTTGGGCTTTATTAACAAATACAAATTCGGTTCTGAACCAACTATTAAATAAAATGAATGTTAATAAAGCAGCAATTGAGCTTGAAGCTAAGTCTTATGCTTCAAAACTACCAAGCATATCAAGTGTAACAAAAGAGAATATTAAACTATCAAGAAATTTATTAGCTTCATTACAAAAAGCAGAAGGATTAATGACTAGTTTTGGGGATAAATTTATAGCAGTTGATACACTATTAATTGCAAATTTTGATTCACAAGTTTTAAAAGATGTATTAGGTAAATACATTGATTTAAGAGAAGCAAAAAAAGAACTAGAAGCAATGAGAGCTGGAAATACAATAGATAGTGCAAGTGGAGATGAAAATCTTGAAGCATTGGGAAAATATGGAATTGATTTAAATAAAAAAGCCATAGATGGAGAACTTGATCCAGTAATTGGAAGAGATGAACAAATCAATAGAATGATGCAAATTCTAATTAGAAAAACAAAAAATAATCCCATATTACTTGGAGAACCAGGAACTGGTAAAACAGCAATCGCTGAAGGTCTTGCTCAAAGAATAGTAAATAAAGATGTTCCAACTTCACTTTTAAACAAAAGAGTAGTAACACTTGATATGGGTGCAATGATTGCAGGTGCAAAATATAGAGGTGAATTTGAAGATAGATTAAAATCAGTAATTGATGAAGTTAAAAAAGCTGGAAATATTATTCTTTTTATTGATGAAATTCATACAATCATAGGAGCAGGTGCTAGTGAAGGTTCTATGGATGCTGCAAATATCTTAAAACCTAGCCTTGCAAGAGGTGAATTACATACTATTGGAGCAACTACACTTAAAGAGTATAGAAAGTATTTTGAAAAAGATACTGCAATGCAAAGAAGATTTCAACCTGTTAATGTAAATGAACCTAGCGTTAATGAAGCTTTACAAATACTAAGAGGTATAAAAGAGAAACTTGAAACTCACCATAATGTAACTATTAATGATAGTGCATTGGTTGCAGCTGCAAAATTATCTTCAAGATATATAACAGATAGATTTTTACCTGATAAAGCAATTGACTTAATAGATGAAGCAGCAGCAGAGCTTAAAATGCAAATTGAGAGTGAACCAACTGTCTTATCAACTATAAAAAGAGAGATTCAGACTTTAAATGTTGAAAAAGAAGCTCTTAAAATGGAAAAAACTAAAAAAAATGATGACAGAATTTCTCAAATTGATAAAGAGTTAGCAAATAAAAATGAAGAAAAACAAAATTTAGAAGCTAGATTTGATAATGAAAAACAAACATTTAATGCAACAAGTGAATTAAAAATAAAAATTGATGAATTAAAAACAAAAGCAAATATAGCAAAACGTGAATCAAACTTTGAAAAAGCAGCACAAATAGAATATGGAGAAATACCAGCTTTAGAAGCAAAAATAAAAGAGAATTCAGAAAAATGGGACAGAATGCAAAAAGAGGGAACGCTTTTAAGAAATTCTGTTGATGAAGATGCAATTGCAAGTATTGTTTCAAGATGGACTGGAATTCCAGTTAATAAAATGATGGATAGTGAAAAACAAAAAGTTTTAATGGTAGAAAGCGTTTTAAGAAAAGATGTTATTGGACAAGATGAGGCATTAAAAGCAATTTCTAGAGCTATAAAAAGAAATAAAGCAGGACTAAGTGAAACAAATAGACCAATTGGAAGTTTTTTATTTCTAGGACCAACAGGAGTTGGAAAAACTGAAAGTGCAAAAACTTTAGCTAAATTTTTATTTGATGATCCAAAAGCACTTATTAGGTTTGATATGAGTGAATATATGGAAAAACACGCTGTTTCAAGACTTGTAGGTGCAGCTCCTGGATATGTAGGATATGAAGAAGGTGGTCAATTAACTGAAGCTGTTAGAAGAAAGCCATATAGTGTAATTTTATTTGATGAGGTTGAAAAAGCACATCCTGATGTATTTAATATTTTATTACAAGTTTTAGATGATGGAAGATTAACAGATAACAAAGGTGTTACAGTTGATTTTAAAAATACAATCATTATTTTAACTTCAAATATTGGAAGTGCTAGAATTATAGAAATTTCTGATAAAGAAGAAAGACGAAAAGCAGTTTTAGATGAATTAAAAGCTCATTTTAGACCAGAATTTTTAAATAGGCTTGATGATATTGTAATCTTTGAACAATTAAATTTAAGTGCAATTACAAATATTGTAGAAATTTTATTTAATAATATTAAGAAAAAAGTTGAAGAAAAAGATATCAAAATTTCTTTAACACAAAATGCAAAAGAGTATATTGCTAAAATTGGATTTGATCCTGTATATGGTGCTAGACCTCTAAAAAGGGCTATTTATGAAATAGTTGAAGATAGATTAGCTGATTTAATTTTAGAAAATAAAATAGGTGAAGGAAGTGTTATTGAGTTCGATGTTGTAGATAATGAAGTAAAAGTAAATTTAAACTAAAGAAAATTTAAGCTGAATTTAACTATAATCCCCAACTTAATTAGTGAATATAGAGGAAATCTAAGATGAAAAGAACATATCAACCGCATAATACTCCAAGAAAAAGAACTCACGGGTTCAGAGTAAGAATGGCTACTAAAAATGGTAGAAGAGTAATTAACAGAAGAAGAGCTAAAGGTAGACATCAATTAGCTGTTTAAACAAAGAACATCGACTTAACAGTTCGAGAGACTTTAATAGACTATATAAAAGCGGCAAAAGATGGCACACCACCAGCTTTGTCGCTTTTTTTAGTTCTAACCCTACATTAAAAGCTGCATTTGTTACTTCTAAAAAAGTTGGAAACGCAGTATATAGAAATAAAGCTAGAAGAAGAATGCGTGCTTTATTTGCTTCATATGAACAACAATTAGTAATTGGTAATTATATATTTGTTGCAAAAGTAACCTTACATGATAAAAATTTTTTAGAATTAAAAAAAGATTTTGATTTCGCATTAAAGAGATTAGAAGTTTTAAAATGAAACTCATATTTAAATATTTGATAAGGTTTTATCAGAAATATTTAACTATTTTATCCTTTGGATCGTGTAGATATTATCCAAGTTGTTCCCAATATGCACTATGGCAATTGGATAACAATACTTTTTTTAAGGCGATTTATTTTACAATATCACGCATATTAAAATGCAATCAACTTTTTGATGGTGGATTTGACTATCCAGTTATAAAATTGAGAGCGAATCAAAATATCAATTTTTTAAAAATCAAAATAAAATATTGGTATGTTCCGTTGAAAAATGGAAAGTATTTAGTAGTAAAGAATCGGGAGTGGAAAGAGAAGAATGAACAACATGAATCAAAATAACGGTATGCAAAAACGAATGTTAATTATGACATTAGTAGTTTTTGTATTTTTCATAGCTTATGAGTTTTTAGTTTTAAAACCGCAACAAGAAGCAAAAGCAGCTGTTGCTAAGCAAGAACAAACACAAAAACAAAATAGTGCTCCAGATGTAAATACATCTAACACACAAATGGTGTCAACAGATGTAAATGGTAATCCTATTGATATGTCAAAATCAGTAGATGCATTATCTCCAAAGGCAATTGCTAGTTCACAAATAGTTTCTGTTATTAAAACAGCTAAAAACATTATTGAAATTGATACTTTAGGTAGAGTTGCACAAGTTACTTTAGTTGAAGAAAAATACAAAGATGAAAATGCTAGTCAAATTAAACTATTTGAAGCAAATCAATTAAGACCTTTAGAAGTTAGATTTGCAGATGTAAATTTAAATGCAGAAGCATTTAAAGTTTCAGCCGTTGCTAGTTTATCAAATGTTGATGCAACTACAAGTGCTCAAGAATTAGTATTAACTCAAACTTTAAGTGGTACTGTATTAACTAAAAAGTTTACTATTTATCCAGATGGTCATTATGATTTAACTGTTAGTTCTACAAATGATAAACAATTCTTTATTACAAATGGATTTAGACCAAATGTTTTAGCTGATATGTATGCTGTTCATGGATTTATTTCAAAATTAAATGATAGTACTTTAAAAACTATTGAAGATGGTGATTTAGATAAAAATGAAAATATTGTTGGTGCAAAATTTATTTCTAGTTTTGATAGATATTATACAACTGTAATTTATAACTTTGAAAAATCATTAAGTGTTTCTGTAATGCCTGATTCTGAGTCTAACCCTCAAGGATTTATTCATGGTGGAAGCAATGTTTCTTTTTCTGGTTTTATGGGGCCAAAAAATCATAGAGATTTAGATGCTTTAAATCCTGAATTAATTGATGTAATTGATTATGGTTGGTTTACATTTATTGCAAAACCAATGTTCTTATTATTACAGTTTATTCAAGGTTATGTTGGAAACTGGGGTTGGACAATTGTTATTTTAACAATTTTAATTAAATTAGTTTTATATCCTTTATCATACAAAGGTATGGTATCTATGCAAAAACTAAAAGAATTAGCTCCTAAAATGAAAGAGATTCAAGCTAAATACAAAGATGATAAACAAAAACAATCTATGCATATGATGGAACTTTATAAAAAACATGGTGCAAACCCAATGGGTGGATGTTTACCATTAGTTTTACAAATTCCTGTATTCTTTGCAATTTATAGGGTTTTATTAAATGCAATTGAGTTAAAAGGTGCAGAGTGGATTTTATGGGTACATGATTTAGCTGAAATGGATCCATATTTTGTATTACCTATTTTAATGGGTGCTACTATGTTTATTCAACAAAAAATTACTCCTAATACTATGCAAGATGAGATGCAAAAGAAAATATTCCAGTTTTTACCAGTTATTTTCACATTCTTCTTCTTATGGTTCCCAGCAGGACTTACATTGTACTGGTTTATAAATAACTTATTTACAATCGGTCAACAATATTTTATAAATCAAATATTTGAGAAAAAAAGAGTTGAAAAAAAATAGGAACTTATTATGAAAAAGTTTGAAGCAAATTGTTTAGAAAAAGTGTATGAATTAGCAAGTGCTGAATTCAACTGTTCTATTACTGAATTAGAGATTGAAGTTATCCAACAACCAAGTAAAGGTTTTCTTGGTTTTGGAAAGAAAAATGCAATTATTGAAGTATGTTTCAAAGATAACTGTAAAAAATATGTTCAAGAAACTAAGACTTTTAAAAATAAAGATGTAAGAATAGAAGAAGTTTCTGAAAGAATTGAATACTCAAATAGATCAGAAGAGAGAAAAACTTTTGTTAAAGAAGAAAAAGTAGAACCTTTATCGAAAGTTTCAAAAGTTCAAGGTAAAGATAAAATTTTTGATAATTTTTATAATGAAGATAGTTCACAAAGTGAAATTTCTAAAATTGTTATAAAAAAAGATAAGTTTAAAATATTAGAAGAAGTAAAAGCAGGTATTCATCTTTTATTTGATGATACTTGTTATAAAATTGAACAAATTAATGTTGATTTTTATGATGAAGAAACTTTATATGTTGAATTTCTAGGTGAAGATTCTGCTTTACTAATTGGTAAAGAAGGATATAGATATAAAGCTTTATCGTATATTTTATTCAACTGGATAAATGAAAAATATGGTTTAATGTTAAGACTTGAAGTTGCACAGTTTTTGAAAAATCAAGAAGAAGCTATTTATACTTATCTTGAACCAATTATTTTAATTATTAAAGAGAAAGGTACTTTTAAAACTAAACCTCTTGATGGAATATTAGTTCATATTGCATTAAAAAAATTAAGAGAAGAATTCCCTGATAAATATGTTGCTGTAAAAACAAATGTCAGAGGTGATAAATATGTACTTGTAAATGAGTACAGAACAAGAGAAGTATAATCTTGTTTGATGATGCTACAATTGTTGCAATAGCAACGGCAAATGGTATTGGGTCTATCTCAATAGTTAGAATTTCTGGGCCTAAGGCTCATGAAATTGCTTCTAAAATATCTCAAAAACAATCTTTTCAACCAAGACTTGCAACACTTTCTTATTTATACGATATTAATCAAGATGTTATTGATGAGGCTTTAGTTTTATACTTTAAAGCTCCTTTTTCATTTACAGGTGAAGATGTAATAGAGTTTCAATGTCACGGTGGAGTTGCAATTGCTAATATGATTGTTGATGAAGTATTAAAGCAAGGGGCAAGACTTGCAAATCCAGGTGAATTTTCAAAAAGAGCATTTTTTAATAATAAAATCGATTTAACAAAAGCAGAAGCAATTGCTAAAATTATTGAAGCTAGAAGTGAAGATGCTGTAAGATTACTTGCAAGACAATTAAAAGGTGAACTTACAACTTTTGTAAATGATATTAGAGAAGATTTACTTTTTATGTTAGCGTACACAGAGGTTTCAATTGATTATGCTGAAGATGATTTACCAAGTGATATCTTTGAGCAAATTAAAAGTAAAATGGAAAAAATCATTGTAAAACTAACTAATACTTTAGAAGCTTCTAAAAGACGAGAAGGAATGATAGAAGGCTTTAAAGTAGCAATCATTGGAAAACCAAATGTTGGTAAGTCTTCGCTTTTAAATAAGCTTTTAAACTATGATAGAGCAATCATTTCTGATATTGCAGGAACTACTAGAGATACTATTGAAGAATCTGTGAAAATTGGAACTCATATTATTAAAATAGTTGATACAGCAGGTATTAGAAATGCAAGTGATGTAATTGAAAAAATAGGAATTGAGAAATCAATTCAAGCTATAAATGAAGCTGATATTGTAATCGCACTTTTTGATAATAGTAAAATTTGTGATGATGAAGATAAAAAGATTTTAGAATTAATAAATGAAAATTCTCATAAAGAGATAATCAAAGTATTAAATAAATCTGATTTAGAAAACTGTTTTGATAAGTCAAATATAAAAGATTTTATTGAACTTTCAACAAAAGAAGATATAAATCCATTGATTAAAAAAGTTGAAAATATTTTAGATTCAAACACCCATAGTGATGAGATGACACTTATTTCAAAACGACAAATAAGTTCGGTTGAAAATACGCTTTATAATATTGAATTATCTAAAACTCCTTTAAATAGTGGAGAATTGGAATTTTTTGCACATTATATAAGTGAAGCATTAGAACATATTTCAGCAATTACAAGACCTTATGAAAATGATCAAATGTTAGATGTTATGTTTGGTGAATTTTGTTTAGGTAAATAACATATAATTACAAAGGGTAATAATAAATGAAAAAATATTTTATATTTTTTTTGTTGATGATGAGTTTTGGTTTTACAACTCTTTTTGCAGACCAATGGGATGGATTTTTTAAAGCAACGGGATTCCCACGAAAAATCATTGATAATGGAACTGTTGTAAAAGGTAAACTTTATGAAGCTTCAGTTTCTTATCAAATAAAAAACAATGATGGAGTAAAAGGAAACTTTGAAAAATCAGATACTGCAAAAGTTATAGTTACAAATAAAAAAGGAAAGATTCTATCTACTGATAAATTTATGACAGGTGATGAGCTAAGAGTTTGGGCAAGACAAAACTTCACTGATATTTTTTCACTAGTTTTAGGTGATAATCCAGAAATTACTAAAGAGAGTATAAAAGAGTTAACTTCTTTAGCTTCACTTGTTCTTTTAAATAAAAATTTAGACTAAATAATAAAATCTCAAAAGGATTTTATTATTCACTAGGTAATTCGTAAGAGACTAATTGTGCATTATCTTTTGAAATATCAATCCACGAATCACAATCAAAATTTATTTCCATAATCGCTCCCATCTCAAACTTCTCTTTAAATCCAACTAATGTAATTGCAAGTGCAGTTAAAGATGGATTATGTCCCACTAATAACATAGAGTCAACACTATCAAAAGTATAAAAAATAGTTTCAAATAATTCATTTACAAAAGCCATATATAAAACTTCATTAAACATAATTGATTTTTTATAATCTAATGCTTGCGCAAATATTTCAGCTGTAATTTTTGTTCTTCTTGCAGGACTTGCAACAATTAAATCAATAGGAAGATTTTTATTAGCAAAATTTTGAGCTATTTTTTTTGCTTTTTCTAATCCTTCAGGACTTAATTCTCTATCATAATCATCATGTTGTAAAGCTTCTTCTTTTTGCGTATGTCTTACTATATAAAGTTTTTTCATATTCACTCTTAGTTTAAAAAAATAATATTTGATTTTAGATTAACTTGGCTTTTTTTTCAATAAAAACCATTTCAAAATTTGTTAATTTGCAAGTATATCAATTTTATAGCTACATATTTGTATAATATAAAAAATAAAGGATAATATTTTGGGATATGATTTAAATAAAAAATTAGTAATAGCAATCTCTTCAAGGGCATTATTTAATCTTGAAGATGAAAATAAAATATTTGAAGAAAAAGGTTTGGATGAATATTATAAATATCAAATAGAAAATGAAGATTTACAACTAAATAAAGGAACAGGATTTAGACTTGTAAAAAACCTTCTTAGAATAAATGAAGATTTTCCAGATGATAAACAAGTTGAAGTAATTATTATGTCAAGAAATAACTCTGCAACAAGTTTAAGAATTACAAAATCAATTGAAAAATATAATCTTGATATTCAACGATCTGCTTGGAGTGGGGGAAGTGATATTTCTAAATATTTAAAACCATTTAAAGTTGATCTATTTTTATCAGCAAATGAACAAGATGTTCAAGATGCAATAAATGAAGGAATTGCAGCAGCTAGAATTCTACCCTATGAAGAGATAAATGAAGAGTATACGAATCAAGTGAAAATTGCTTTTGATGGTGATGCTGTATTATTTTCAGAAGAATCAGAAATCATTTATAAAACACAAGGCTTAGAAGCTTTTTTAAAGTTTGAAAAACAAAATGCAAGTAATCCTATGAAATGTGGTCCATTTACACAACTTTTAACTTTAATCTCAAATATACAAGCAAAATATCCACAAGAGCAAACACCAATTCGAACAGCTTTAATAACTGCTAGAAATTCGCCAGCTCACGAAAGGGTTATAAGAACACTTTCACAGTGGAATGTAAGGCTTGATGAGGCATTTTTTTTAGGTGGAGTTGATAAGTATGAAGTTGTAAAAGCTTTTGGAGCAGATATCTTTTTTGATGATCAAGATGTACATTTGGAAAGTACTTCAAAAGTAACTCCAAGTGCAAAAGTACCATATAAAAAAGAGTCTATATTAAATAATATATAGTTTAATTTTTATTAACTATTTTTTGTTACTATTAAAAAAAAATAGGAGAATTTTATGGAACAGATAAAAACAGTATTTTTATTAACATTTTTAACAGTTATTTTTGTCTTTATTGGTTTTTCATTTGGAGGAAGCTCTGGAATGCTAATAGCTTTTTTATTAGCAGGGGGAATGAACTTTTATGCATATTATTACTCAGATCAACAAGTATTAAAACATTATGATGCAACACCTTTGGAAGATTCAAGGCATCCAGTTTATAAAATTACACAAAGATTAACACAAAAAGCTGGTCTTCCTATGCCAAAAGTTTATTTAATTCCAGATCATACTCCAAATGCATTTGCAACGGGAAGAAACCATCAACACGCAGCAGTTGCTGTTACTATGGGATTATATGAAATGTTAAATGAAAAAGAGCTAGAAGGTGTAATTGCCCATGAATTATCACATATTAAGCATTATGATATTTTAGTTGGAACAATAGCTGCTGTGTTTGCAGGAGCAATAGCAATGATTGCAAATATGATGCAATTTGGAGCTATGTTTGGTGGCAACAATAACAGACAAGGTTCAAATCCTATTATGATGATAGCTATGGCTATATTATTGCCACTTGCTGCTTCAATTATACAAATGACTGTAAGTAGAAGCCGAGAGTTTATGGCTGATGAAGGAGCTGCTAGAATGACTGGAAATCCAGCAGGACTTCAAAGTGCATTAATTAAACTTGAAAATTATGCAAGAAGTGGACATCAAATACATAATGCAACAGAACAAACAGCACATATGTTTATAATAAATCCATTTTCAGGGCTTAAATCAACTTTAGGAAGTCTGTTTAGAACCCATCCTACAACACAAGATAGAATAGATAGACTTGAAGAATTAAAAAAAGAGTTGAAATAATAAATTTTAAGGGTAAAAAATTTAACTATAGTGTATAATATTACTCTATATTACAAACTCCTTAGGTTTTCCTTGTATTATAAATAATTTTTTATATGGTGATGTTATGAAAATTTTGCTCGTGTTTTTGTTTTTTATTTTACCTTCTTTTGCACTTACTAATGATACAAGAGTATTTCAGAAGATTCAAAAGGATTTTGATTCAATAATTGTTAAAGATTTAAATAAAAAGAAATTGATATTTTCAAAAGATGAAAATCAAATTTTAAGACCTGCTAGCTTAACAAAAATCATGACAGCAATGCTTGCAATTGAGAGTGGTAAAATGAATAATATTGTTACAATTACACCTGAAATGAAAAAAGTAGAGCCTACAATTGCAAATTTCAAAGTTGGTGAAAAATTTTATTTAAAAGATTTAGTACACGCAGCAATGATAAAATCAGCAAATGATGCTGCTAATTCTATTGCTATTTACCTAGGAAATGGGAGTAAACAAAAATTTGTTGCTATGATGAATGTTAAAGCTAAAAAATTAGGAATGAGAAATACTAACTTCACAAATCCATGTGGTTTTGATATTGGTAACCATTCAAGTACTGCTAATGATCTATTAAAATTAACAGAATATGCAATTAAAAACAAAACATTTAATTCAATTGTAAAACTTGAGAAGTATGCATTTAATGCAATTAATACAAAATCTAGATATGTTGTTCATTCAAGTAATAAACTTCTATCAAATGAGCCTTATATTGTTGGTGTTAAAACAGGCTATACAAATGAAGCAGGAGCATGTCTAATAGCACGTGCAAAGAATAATAATAAAGATGTTTTAATGGTAATGTTAAATGTAAATAATAGATGGCCAAATGCAAAACTTGCACTTCATGCAGTGATGAAATAAAGACGTATATAAAATTTTTATATACATCTTAACTTTAGAAATAAATCTTTTTATTCCTAAAGTTTATTTAAAGTTCCCTCTTCAATAAATATTTTCACTTCTTGTCCTGGATTTAATCCATATAAGCTTTGTTTATAATCTGATTCATTTGATTTTTCATCATCTCTTTTTTCTACTTCTTTTTTAGATAAATCAATACCTACATAATTATCTTTCATAACCCATGCTTTAATATCTCTTGATTCGTACTCTTCTTCATTGATTGTACAATTCATTTTAGAAATTTTTAAACTAGCAATATATTTATCAGTTGATTTTGCTTCACCTAAAATTCTGCAATTATCAGTTCCCAAAATAATTGGAGTTACTTCAGTATTTAAGCTTTTTACACCTGACATTAATTTTGCAGATGTAGATTGAAGAGGTTTGATTATATAACCATCACTTTTTTTAATTGTATCTACATAGTATCTTGGACCAGTTGGAATCTCTTTTGAAGAACATCCTGCTATAAGAATTCCTACAGTAATAATTGAAACTATTTTCAACATGTTTAAATTTCCTTTTTTATTATATAAAATTATTTTTTGGATTATATCAAATTTTTACTGCATTAAGATTAATTTTTATAAAGAGGTTTTTTAATAAAAAACTTGGTGCAAAAAAGATAGAATTTTTATCTAAAATATGAGTAGAATTTTAAATTAAGTACATAAAAAAAGCAACCCTTGACCAAAGAGTTGCTTAGTGATGAAAGTATATACAAATAAGTTTAAATAATTCTTTAATTCAATAATTCTGGTCTATATTCAAAGTGCATGGTATCGTAGTGATACCATCTACCTCCCCAAATAAATCCATGTTTTTCAAATATTCTTACTATTTCTAGTGGTATTTTATTTTTGTACTCAAATACTTCATCTTTTTTATGCCATTGCCAATAATCAGAATCTTTTACATTTATATCAATAGCTATTCCAAAACTGTGACTACTTAATCTATTTGTATTACTGATTTTCCTGTAGTTTGTAACTCCTGCTGGATTATCTACAAATGATTTAATTTCATTTGGCAACAACTCTAATTCATCTGATATTGCTTGAAGTTTTTTATGTACATCATTTATTGTAGTTACTAAGAGGATTTTGTTTGAACTTTTTGGAAGCCAAATTATTTTTGTAAGATTTTCTTTGATTTCTTGTGGATCTGAACCATACATTTTTTTAAAAAATGGCTCATATCTTACTCTTCCTGCATCTTCATTTTGCAAAGGTATATAGTTTGGATTTTCATCTATTTTTATATATTTGATACTCATTTGGTCTTTTAATGAAGGGTTATTTATCATTTCTTCAAATGTTTTATTTATTATATTATCATCATAATTCATTTTATCATTATCTATAAAAATTAGTTTATTATTTGAAAAGCTTTTTATGAAAGCAGGGTAAGCTTTTGCAAGTTTTGTAAGATTTTGTTCATCTTCATTACTTGCAAAAAGTTCTATATTTTGAGAATTTACAATTAATAAAATACTAGTTATAAACTTTTTTAACATTTTCCATTTTTGAAGACATATTAAGAAGTGCCATATCAGCTAGAACTAAAGCCATCATAGATTCAGCAACTACACTTCCACGTACTGCAACACAAGGATCATGTCTTCCTTTTAGTTTACACTCAACTTCATTATTATGAATATCAACAGTTTCTTGTTCTATGAAAATAGATGGAGTTGATTTAAAATAAACTTTTACATTTATATCATCACCATTTGATATTCCACCTAACATTCCACCACTATGGTTCGTTTTAAATCCATTAGCTCTTATTTGGTCATTGTTTTCATAACCTTTTACTTTTGATGATAACATTCCATCACCAATTTCTACAGCTTTAACAGCATTTATTCCCATCATTGCATTTGCAATTTGAGAATCAAGTTTAAAGTACAATGGTTCACCAAGACCAATAGGAACATTTGAAACATTTATTAAAGCCACTCCACCTACACTATTGTGTGAGTTTTTAGCTTCTAAAATTGCATCTTTTTGTACTTGTTCAACTTCTTTATCTAAAGCAAATATTTCAGATTCACCAACTTTTGAAAAATCATAATTTTCTGCTTTTATTCCATCAATTTCACAAATACCACTTTGAACTTTTATTCCAAGTTCACTTAGCATTAATTTAGCAATAGATCCAGCTGCAACTCGGCACGCAGTTTCTCTAGCTGAACTTCTTCCTCCACCTCTGTAATCTCTTGTTCCATATTTATTAAAATAAGTAAAGTCAGCATGACCTGGTCTAAATAAATCTTTTACATTTGAGTAATCACTACTTTTTTGATTCTCATTAAAAATAACCATAGAAATAGGAGTTCCTGTTGTAATTCCTTCAAATACTCCTGAAAGTATTTCTACTTTATCCCCTTCTTTTCTTGCAGTTGCAAATTTATTTTGTCCGGGTTTTCTTCTATCCATTTCATTTTGAATAAACTCTTCATCTATTTTTATACCAGCTGGAACTCCATCAACAATGCACCCAAGTGCTTTTCCATGTGATTCTCCAAAAGTAGTAAATCTAAATCTATGCCCAAATGTATTCATTTAGTTACTCTCCTTTAGTTTTTCTATTGCAATTTTAGCTGCTGATTGCTGTGCTAGTTTTTTACTTTTCCCACTTGCACTTCCGTATTTAACTCCATCAATCCAAATTGATACTTCAAACTCTTTTTTATGGTCAGGTCCATAAGATCCTTCTATTTTATATTCAGGAATTGAAGCAAATTGTGCTTGTGTTATTTCTTGAAGAGCAGTTTTATAATCACTAAATAAAACATCTAAATTTATTTTGTCATATGATTTTTCTAATAAATCTAAAATAATAGGTTTTAAAACTTCAAGTCCAGACTCTAAATAAATAGCTCCCATAATTGCTTCAAAGGCATCTGATAAAATAGAAGCTTTTGTTCTTCCTTTATTTCTTTCTTCTGCTGTTGAAATATAAATATAATCACCAAGTTTTATATCATTTGCAAGTCTTGTAAAACCAGTTTCATTTACAAGTGATGCTCTAATTTTTGATAATTCACCTTCATTTGATTTATTAAATTTTGTAAATAAGAATTCACCAACAATCAAGTTTAAAACAGCATCGCCTAAGAACTCAAGTCTTTCATTGTTGTAAGGTTTTTTATAACTTTTGTGTGTAAGTGCTTCGATTATCAGATCTTTGTTTTTAAACTGATAATCCAAACACTTTTCTAGTTTTGAATAATCGCTCATTTCTTTCCTTTTATTAAATTTATGGAAGTATATCACATCTTTTATTATTAGTGAATTGAATACACTTATTGTTTTAAAGTAATTTTATTATTGTAACGATTGATTTGAATCAAATAGTGCTTTTGTTAAATGATGTTTTACATTAAATGTTAAAATACTATGACAATGTGGACATCTTGTATCAAACATAGGATGTGAATGTTTGCAAGAAGAACAAATAAATTCAAAATCTAAAGAAGCATTGATATTATGCTCATGTTGATTTATTAAAATTAAAATATCTAAATCAAAGTCTTTACTATGTTTTAAGGTACTTAAGTAACCTTTTGCATTGTAAAGCTCTGTTAAAAACTCATTTTCTAGAACTTTTTCAAGATTGACATCTTTAATATTTTGATACCACATTACATCTATAAATTTTCTACAATCAAATTCGCTGATATGATCCCAAAAAAATGTTTTATTAAATTGTATTAAAAAGCATGCAAAGATTCTTTCTATTAGTTTATCTTCTTTAAAAATATCATATAAAAGTTCTGTACGTCTTTCATAAGATAAAACTGAGTCATTTAATATAATCAAAGAATCAAGATATATTTTATCTCTTGTCATATCTTTGTCTAATTCCTCTAGGGAAAAAGTAATCTCTTTTGCTTTTTTGAAATCTTTTAATTTTTCATTTATTAATAATAGATATAAAAGAGCATTTTTATTTCGTGAAGAGAATTTTAATATTCTTAAAAATATTTCTTTTGATCTTTGTAAAAAACCACCTTTGAAATAAGTAGTTCCAAGTAGTTCTAGTAGTTCTTCTTTTTTCACTCTATCATTTACATGTTCAAGTAAAGTCAAATAAACAGAGATAGCTTTATTGTAATCACCTTTATGTAAAAAAGATGAGGCTAGAAGTAAAATTGAGTCAAATGGAAGATTATATGTTTTATATAAGTGAACATAATCCTCTTCTTTTAGTTTTCCAAGTTCAAATCGTAAAGATAGTTTTCTATAATCTTTTCTAGCATTTCTCTCTTTATATATACTATAGTAATATGTGAAAAATGATATTAAAAAAATTAGTGCGACAATTAATATTATTCCAAAAAGTGGATCTCTATATTCTAAAACTATATTATCCAAGTAAAACCTTCATTTGTTTATCTCATAAATTGCTGCATATTAACATAAAAGTTCATATAAAAAAATAAAAGAGTATAATCCCTTTATGATAAAAAAAGAGTCGATCGAAAGTCTAAAAAACCATCTTGATGTTGTTGATGTTGTTTCACAGTTTATAGAACTTAAAAAAACAGGAGCAAACTTTAAAGCTTGTTGTCCATTCCATGGTGAAACAACTCCTTCTTTTGTAGTAAGTCCTGCAAAACAAATATACCACTGTTTTGGATGTGGAGTAGGTGGTGATTCTATAAAATTTGTAATGGAGTATGAAAAACTTTCATATCCTGAAACAATAGAAAAATTAGCTTCTATGTATAATTTTAATTTAGATTATGAAAATAGTACTGAAAAAAAACAAGATACAAAGGTAATTGAAGATGTTAATAGATTTTATCAAAAACTTTTTGTAAGTAATGATAGTGTTAAAGAATACATTCATAAAAGAGGAATTTCAGAATTCTCAATAGAAAAATTTGAAATAGGTTATGCACCAGCTTCAGCTGATACAATTAATTTTTTAAAATCAAATCATTATAATTTAACAGATGCCATAGATTTAGGAATAATAGATACAGGAACAAATGGTTTATACTCAAGATTTATAGAGCGTATTACTTTTCCCATATATTCAATTAGTGGAAAGTTAGTAGGTTTTGGTGGTAGAACTATAACAGGACATAATGCAAAATATGTAAATTCACCTCAAACAAAACTTTTTAATAAATCAAGACTTTTATATGGTTATCAAATAGCAAAAGAGCATATTTATAAAAAGAACCAAATAATTGTATGTGAGGGATATTTAGATGTTATTATGCTTCATCAAGCAGGATTTAATACCGCTGTTGCTACTTTAGGAACTGCATTAACTCAAGAACATTTACCACTTTTAAGACGTGGTGAGCCAAAAGTCATATTAGCTTATGATGGTGATAAAGCAGGATTGGCAGCTGCTTTTAAAGCATCTGTTATGTTATCTCAAAGTGAGTTTGAAGGTGGTGTTATTATTTTTGCAGATGGTATGGATCCAGCTGATATGGTAAATAATGGCAAAATCGAAGATTTAAATGAGATATTTTCAAATCCTATTTCATTCACACCATATGCAATTGATTATATAATTTCTAAATATGATATAAATGATGCTAATCAAAAACAAAAAGCTCTACTTGAATCAAATGAGTATTTAAAATCTTTAGGATTGATTTATCAAGATGAATATAAAAGATATTTAGCTCAAAAATTAAATATAAGAGAGAATTTAATACAAATTAGCTCAAATAAGCAAAGAACCTTTACTCCAAATTTGTCAAAAATTGATATTGCAGAACTTTGTATTATAAAATCAATCTTGGAAAAACCACAAAGATTAGATTCTGTTTTAGATATAGTTGACTCTTCAATGTTTGAAGCACATAAAAATGAGTTTGAACTTTTACTTTCTGATATAAATGATATTTCATTAAATTCAATAGTTTTAAATGAAAAACTAGAAAATTATGATGATGATAGATTAAATCAAGAGTTATTAACTCTATTATATAAGTTCTATGCAAATAAATTAACAGCAATTTCTTATGATAAAGATTTAGACTTTAAGCAAAAAGCAAATTTGATTAGAAAAATCAAAGATAATATTAACCAATTAAAAAAAGGGAAGCTTGTAAGTTATAATTTATAATTAATTTTATCAATTTATTTAATTGGCAGTTTACTTTTTGTAAAATTCCATCAGCTATATAAACCTAAGGACAAAAGAATGAAATTTATTGCAAGTGACAATTTACCTCAAGCAATAGGACCTTACTCTCCTGCTGTAAAAGTAAACGGAATTATTTATACATCAGCGCAAGTTCCTGTAACATTAGATGGAACAATGGTAGAAAGAGATATTAAAGTACAAACAAGACAAGTTCTATCAAATCTTAGAACACTTTTAGAAGATGCAGAAAGTGGAATGGATAAAGTAGTGAAAGTAAATATATTTTTAGAAAATATAGAAGATTTTGGTGTAGTTAATGTTTTATTTGCTGAAGCCTTTGGTGATCATAAACCTGCTCGAAGTACAATTTCAGCTAAAGGATTACCAAAAAATTCAATGATTATGGTCGATGCTATGGCATTAGCTAATGATTATAGATAAAAGTGTTTGGCTTAAAGAAAGTTTAAACTAAAATAAGATACTATTCCGGTTCGAAAAATAGAGTTATATGAGAATATATCAACTTGGCATATAGAATTGAATTAGAGGAAGAAAAATGTACGCAATTATCAAGTGTGGTGGAAAACAGTATAAAGTTTCTGAGGGTGATATCTTAGACGTTGATTATACTGGTCAAGCTGCTAAAGAAACTTTAGAAATTACTGATGTTTTAGCTATAAACAACGGTGAATTAAAAACTGGTGACGCTGTTGCTAACGCAACTGTATCAGCTGAAGTTGTATTAGATGGAACAGGTGTAAATAGAGCTAAAAAAGTAATCATTTACAAAAAAAGAAGAAGAAAAGATTCTAAGTTAAAAAGAGGTTTTAGAAAAAGCTTCACTAAAATTAGAATTACTAAAATCGCTGCATAAGCATAACAAAAGTTAAGGAGAAGAACTATGGCTCACAAAAAAGGTCAGGGTAGTACACAGAATAATAGAGATTCAGCTGGTAGAAGACTTGGTGTTAAAAAATATGGTGGTGAAGTTGTAAGAGCTGGAAACATCATTATTAGACAAAGAGGTACTAAAGTACATTTAGGTCAAAATGTTGGTATGGGTAAAGATCATACAATTTATTCTTTAATTGACGGTGTTGTTAAATTCGAGATTAAAGATAAAAAGAGAAAAAAAGTTTCAGTTTACGCTTCGTAATTCTGAATAAAATTGATTTCTTTAAAGGGTGTATGGCTTTTGCCTACACCCTTTTTTTATTTAAAAATTAATATAACTAATTAAAAGTTAACAGTAGAAGTTACAATTTTGCTTTTAGTTTTTAATTATTTATTAAAAGGAAAGTTATATGTTTATAGATAGCGCTAGATTTTCAGTTACATCTGGAAAAGGTGGACAGGGATGTGCAGCATTTAGACGAGAAAAGTTTGTAGTAAAAGGTGGACCTGATGGTGGAGATGGTGGAAAAGGTGGAGATGTTTATTTCTTAGTAGACAACAACACAGATACACTATCAAACTATAAAGGTAGAAAATACTTTAAAGCTGACAACGGTGTTCAAGGATTAGGTGGAAGAATGACTGGAAAGTCAGGGGAAGCGCTAGTTTTAGTTGTTCCTCCTGGAACGCAAGTTATTGATGATGAAACTAATGAAGTGATTTTTGACTTATTAGAGCTTGGAGAAAAAGTTTTATTTTTAGAAGGTGGAAAAGGTGGATTAGGTAATACTCACTTTAAAAACTCTAGAAATCAAAGACCTACATATTTCCAACCAGGACTTCCAGGTCAACTTAGAAAAATCAGATTAGAGTTAAAATTAATTGCAGATGTTGGACTTGTAGGATATCCAAATGTTGGAAAATCAACTTTAATTTCTGTAACATCAAATGCAACTCCTGAAATTGCAAACTACGAATTTACAACTTTAACACCAAAATTAGGTGTAGTAACAGTTGGAGATTATAATTCATTTGTAATGGCTGATATTCCTGGAATCATTGATGGTGCAAGTGAAGGAAGAGGTTTAGGATTAGAATTTTTAAAACATATTGAAAGAACAAAAACTCTTTTATTTGTAATTGATGTTGCAAATTATAGAAAAATGATTGATCAATACAATGTTTTAAAAGAAGAAGTTGCTAAATTTTCAGGAGAATTATCAAAAAGAAACTATGCAATAGTTCTAAGTAAAGTTGATGGTTATATGGGTGAAGATTTAGAAGGTGATATTAAAAACTTTATTAAAGATATTGGTTTAGAAGAAACTTCTTCAAATGAATTTAAATTTGAAACTGAATATCCATATTTTGTTCAAGATTTAATTTATTCAAGATTTGACAATACAAAACCATATTTTGTTTTACCAATTTCATCTTTGACTAAATTTA
>JAHIWE010000096.1 GCA_018816105.1 bacterium
AATATTATTCAAAATCTAAAAGACAATATCATAACAAAATATGAAATTGTTTCTGAAATAAAAGAGCATAAAGATTTTGTAAATATTTCTGAAAAATCTCTAGAAAAAATTTGGGATAACCAAGAGGATAGTATTTATGACAAATTTCTTGAAGTATGATGTTGTAGTTGTTAAATTTCCTTTTGCTAGTAGTTTAAAATATAAAGCAAGACCTGCGGTAATATTATCTTCGGATATATATAATCAAAATAAAAGAGAAACTTTAATTATACTCGCAATATCTAGTAGTAAAGAAAATAAGTTAGATTTTGAATTAGAAATTCATAATTGGCAAAAAGCTGGATTACTTAAGTCTTCTATATTTAAATCGTCAATCGCCACTATTGAAAAAGAGTTTGTTATAAGTAAACTTGGGAAATTAGATGAAGAAGATTCTAAAAAATTAGAAAAGATGATAGAAGTAATATGTTGATAAGTACAGACACTACAAAAACAAAAATGAACTGGACACCAAAATACAACGACCTAGAACTGATTTGTAAAACAGCTTTAGAGTGGGAAAAAAGAATATAATCCTAGTAAAACAAAAGTTTATATTATATTTAATAGTAATAATAAAAAAAGGATGATTAGATTTGATACAAAAACCAAGTGAACAAATCTCAAAACAAAAAATACTAGTTACAGGTACAGCTGGTTTTATAGGATTTCATTTAGCTAAAAAACTTCTTGAACGTGGTGATGAAGTAATAGGACTTGACAATATAAATGACTATTATGATGTAAAGCTAAAGTATGCAAGACTTGATGAACTTGGTATTGATAAAAATCAATTAGAAGATAATAAACTAATAACAAGTAAAAAGTACCCAAAACATAGATTTGTAAAAATGGATTTATCAGATACAAAATCTATATATAAACTTTTTGAAACAGAGAGTTTTGATGCTGTTTGTAACCTAGCAGCACAAACAGGGGTTAGATATTCTTTGGAAAACCCTCACGCTTATATAGATTCTAATATAAAAGGATTTATGAATATCCTAGAAGCTTGTAGACACAATAATGTGAAAAATCTATCATATGCTTCTTCTTCATCTGTATATGGATTGAATAGTTCTGATCTTTTTAAAACAAGTGCTCATACAGAACATCCAATAAGTCTATATGCAGCTACAAAAAAATCAAATGAAATGATGGCACATACATATAGCCACCTTTATGATATCCGTACTACTGGATTGAGATTCTTTACTGTTTATGGACCTTGGGGAAGACCTGATATGGCTCCGATGTTATTTGCAGATGCTATTTTAAATGATAGAGCTATAAAAGTATTTAATCATGGAAATCTAAGTAGAGATTTTACTTATGTAGATGATATAGTAGATGGAATAATAAAAGTAATAGACAATCCAGCAAAAAAAACAGAAGATTTTGATACACAAAATCCAAATCCAGCTATTTCATCTGCACCATATAGAATCTATAATATAGGAAATAATTCTCCTGTACAATTACTCGACTTTATAGAAACACTTGAAGAATCAATAGGGATTAAAGCTAAAAAGGATTTTCTTCCCATGCAAGCAGGAGATGTCGTATCTACATATGCAGATATTAGTGATTTGATTAAAGATTTTGATTATAAATCTAATACAAACTTAAAAGATGGTATTAAAGAGTTTGTATTATGGTATAAGAATTTTTATAATTTTGATAATAACTCAGCCAATTAAATAAAAATAATATGAATCAAAATAAAAACACTAAGTATAAAATAGCAATAGCCGGAACAGGATACGTAGGACTGTCAAATGGTATATTACTATCTCAAAACAATGAAGTAGTAGCACTTGATATCATAGCTTCTAAAGTAGAAATGATAAATAAAGGTATCTCTCCTATAGAAGATAAAGAAATAGAAGAATACCTAACAAACATACACAATAATCCAGATTCTTTAAAAGGTTCTTTCAAAGCAACCCTTGATAAAGAAGAAGCATATAAAAATGCTGACTTTGTGATAATCTCAACACCAACAGACTATGATCCTGAAACAAACTATTTTAATACAAAATCAATTGAGTTTGTAATCAAAGATGTTCTTTCTATAAATCCAAATACAACTATGATTATTAAATCAACAGTTCCAGTTGGATATACAAAAGCTATAAACGAACAATTTAATACAACAAATATAATCTTTTCTCCTGAATTTTTAAGAGAAGGAAAAGCACTATTTGATAATCTACATCCAAGTAGAATAATAGTAGGTGAAAAATCACAAAGAGCCCAAACTTTTGCAAATTTATTAGCTCAAGGTGCTATTAAAAAAAATATAGATATTTTATTTACAGACTCAACAGAAGCAGAAGCTGTAAAACTGTTTTCAAATACATATCTAGCTATGAGGGTTGCATACTTTAATGAACTAGATTCTTATGCAGAGGCACATGGATTAAACTCAAAACAAATCATAGAAGGTGTAGGACTAGATCCTAGAATTGGCTCTCATTATAATAACCCAAGTTTTGGATATGGTGGATACTGTTTACCAAAAGATACAAAACAACTTTTAGCAAACTATAAAGATGTACCATCTAATATGATAGAAGCAATTGTAAATGCTAACTCTACTAGAAAAGATTTTATTGCAGATAGCATAATAAAAAAAATTCATGAAGCAAAGCAGAATCCTAATAAGGTAAAAATAGTAGGTATTTATAGACTAGTTATGAAAGAAGGATCTGATAACTTTAGATCTTCTGCTATTCAAGGAATCATGAAGAGAATCAAAGCAAAAGGAATTCCAGTAGTTATATATGAACCAAATCTAAAAGAAGAATTATTTTATAACTCAAAAGTGATAAGAGATCTTGATGAATTTAAAAATATTTCAGATGTAATTGTAGCAAATAGACAAAGTCCAAAACTTTCCGATGTTGAAGCTAAGGTTTATACTCGTGATTTGTTTAAAAAAGATTAAAAATAAAATTAATATTTTGTAACCAAAAATCATCTATTAAATAATATAATTTTAATAGTAATTTAGTTACAATCCAAATAATTAAAAAAGGTAGTTATATATATGAAAAAAGTCCTATTAGTATTCGGAACACGACCAGAAGCCATAAAAATGGCACCATTAGTAAAAGCATTTGAAAAAGAAGAAAGTATTGAATCAAAAGTTTGTGTAACTGCACAACATAGAGAAATGTTAGATCAAGTTCTTGATATGTTTGATATAAAACCTGATTATGATTTGAATATTATGAAACCTGGACAAGATTTATTTGATGTTACTTCAAATGTTCTTTTAGGTTTAAAAAATGTTTTAAATGATTTTAATCCTGATGTTGTTTTAGTCCATGGTGATACTACAACTACAAGTGCTTCTTCATTAGCAGCTTTTTATAATAAAATAAAAGTAGGACATGTTGAAGCAGGTCTTAGAACTGGTGATATGTATAGTCCTTGGCCAGAAGAAGCTAATAGACAAATAACTGGTGTATTAGCAAACTATCATTTCGCTCCAACTGCAACTAGCCAAAATAATCTTTTAAAAGAAAATAAAGATCCTAAAAATATTATTGTAACTGGTAATACAGTTATTGATGCACTATTTTTAGCATTAGATAAAATAGAAAATAGTAGTGAATTAAAAAATAAAATTATTACTAATATAAATAGTGAATACAAACTACAAGATGATAAAAAAATCATTCTAGTAACAGGTCATAGAAGAGAAAACTTTGGACAAGGATTTATAAATA
Source organism: bacterium (assembly GCA_018816105.1). Lineage (GTDB taxonomy): Bacteria > Campylobacterota > Campylobacteria > Campylobacterales > Arcobacteraceae > Aliarcobacter. The sequence continues at coordinate 3,777 of JAHIWE010000096.1, forward strand.
TTTGTGAAGCTCTAAAAACTCTTGCTACTAATAATCCAGATATTGATATAGTATATCCAGTACACTTAAATCCAAATGTACAAAAACCAGTAAATGAAATACTTTCAAATACTCCAAATGTATATTTAATAAATCCACTTCAATATGAAAGTTTCATATATATGATGAACAAATCATATTTTATAATAACAGACTCAGGTGGAGTTCAAGAGGAAGCACCATCTTTAGGAAAACCAGTACTTGTAATGAGAGATACAACAGAGCGACCAGAAGCACTGGAAGCTGGAACTGTAAAATTAGTAGGAACAAATCCTCAAGCTATCATAGAAGAAGCTCAAAAGCTTTTAGATGATGAATCTGAATACAACACTATGTCAAAAGCTCACAATCCTTATGGGGATGGTAAGGCATGTGAAAGAATCGTAAAATTTATAAAGGAAGCAAAATAAGATGAATCAAACAAAAAAAATATGTGTAATAGGACTTGGATATATAGGTCTACCAACAGCTGCACTGTTAGCAAATAGAGGATATAGTGTACATGGAGTTGATGTTGTTGCATCTACTGTTGATATTATCAATCAAGGGAAAATCCATATCGTAGAACCTGATTTAGATACTTTTGTACGAGCTGCTGTAAATAGTGGAAACTTAAAAGCTAGTTTAACTCCTGATATTGCAGATGTTTTTATCATAGCTGTTCCTACTCCTTTTCATGAAGGTTATGTACCAAATGTAGATTATGTAGTATCTGCTACAAAAGCAATAGCACCTTATGTAAAATCTGGAGATATTGTAATACTTGAATCTACTTCTCCTGTAGGAACTACAGATTTAGTTGGAGTTACACTAAAAGAAGAAGGGGTTGATACTTCAAAACTATTTATTGCTCATTGTCCTGAGAGAGTACTTCCTGGCCACATTATGAGAGAACTTGTAGAAAATGATAGAATCGTAGGTGGTCTTACAGCAGAAGCTACAGAAAAAACAGTAGAGTTTTATAAAACATTTGTAAGTGGTGCAGTGCTTTCTACAGATGCAAGAACAGCTGAAATGGCAAAATTAACTGAAAATTCTTTTAGAGATACAAATATTGCATTTGCAAATGAGTTATCAATTTTATGTGATAAATTTGGTATCGATGTATGGGAACTAATCAAACTTACTAACAGACATCCAAGAGTAAATGTATTACAGCCAGGTGCAGGTGTTGGTGGACATTGTATTGCTGTTGATCCATGGTTTATAGTTCATGCAGGTGGAGATGATGCAAAAATCATCAGAACTGCAAGAGAAGTAAATACATACAAAACAGAATGGTCAATCGAAAAAATAAAAAATGCAGCTCTAAAATTTGAAGCTGAAAATGGAAGAAAAGCAAAAGTAGCTTGTATGGGACTTGCATTTAAACCTGATATTGATGACTTAAGAGAATCACCTGCTGTTTATATAACAAAATCTTTGATATCTCAAGGACTTGATGTACTTGCAGTTGAGCCAAATCTGAAATCTCATAAAAGTTTTGAGATAATAGATTTTGAAACAGCTATCAACGATGCTGATATTATAGTTTATCTTGTAGCTCATAAAGAGTTTAAGGGTATTAGAATATTTGGTAAAGATGTGATTGATTTTTGTGGAGTAAATAAGTAATTTGAGTATAAAATATAAAATTTCTAATTTATTACAAAAAAATAGTACTATATATATTATTTCAAACATAATTTTTAGTTTTTCAACATATTTTGTAATGTTAATAGTACCATATTATTTAAATATTAATGAATTAGGTAATTTTATGGCTACATATCAAATATTATTATTATATATCCTAATTTTTGAATTAGGATTATCTATTAGTTATATAAGGTATTATAAATTATACGAATCTATAAAAATTATAAATTCTTTTTTTCAAATTTTTATAATTTTGATTTTAATGTTGATACCATTTACAGTTTTTGGTGATTTTATCAATAATTTAGTAAACATTGATAAAACAAATATTAATAGTATAATATTATATTTTTCAACTTTATCTTTATTATGTTGGAATCTTTTAAAATCAGTTTTATTGTCACTTGAAAAATTCTATTTTATATTAATATTTTCAATAATTATTTTGATAATAAGAATACTTTTATTGAAAATAATATCAATGGATAGTGACTTAATTCATATTAATAATCTATTTTTATTTTTGTTTATTATCCCTTTTATACCAGTTGTTTTATATTTAATCAAATATCATTTTACAAATATAAAACAATTTCTGAAAATCAAAATTGGTCATAATAATACTAATTTCTTTAAGATTTATAAAACTAGAATAAAAAAATATTTCTTTTTTTCTTCATTATCATTTATTAGTTCTTTAATCTATGGATATACTTTGAGCATTATAATTATAAAACTTCTAGAACTTAATGAAAAAACAAAACTTTCAGAGATTGGATATGGAATGACTTTTATTGGTATTGTATCAATATTTGTAATATCAATCAGGAATTTTTATATATCTAAATTTAAATTTAATAAAAAAATAGAAATAATTAATTTTTTAAATTTTATTAATTCTCTAAAAATTAAAACTTTTATTTTATCTATAATTATATGTATAACTTTATCTTCATTTATATATTTGATAAAACCTGATTATCTAAGTAACTATACAATTGCATATACAATATTAATTATATTTTCATATATATTGATAAGTTACTTTAGTATGTATACTTTACTTGCTAAAGTTTTTAATGAAAATTTTCTTGAAATAAAAATTAATCTTATCAGGTGCATTGGAGTATATACAATTGTATATTTTTATATTGAAAAAAATTTTGACATTACACTTATTGCAGTGTACTCTTTTATTCCTCTAATGGAATATATTTACTCTAGAATTTTGATCTCTAAAATAAATTTAAAGAAAATAATATGATAAATCTTGTATCTAACTTATTCTCTTTTTTATTTATCTTTAGTATTTTTAATGATAATTTTGTAGTAGAACTTTTTAACTCTTTATCGTTAAAAATCATATTTGTACTATTTGTACTATTTAATCTTCCAAAAATTATCTCTAGTTTTAAATATTTTTCAAATATACATAAAATATTTTATTCATTAATTTTTGTAATTTTTTTAGTAACAATGATAAATACAATACAAGAAGAATATTTTCTTGATTTTTTACTAAATAGTACAATACTCTTAATAGCAATTATAATAATATTTACATTTTATTCACAAGCAGATTTGGGAAAAACATTAAATTTCATATGGATATCAATTTCTATTTCAGTAATTATTTGTTATTTCAATGAACCTATTTCAGAATGGACTTTTAGAACTACTGGTGGGACAGGAGATCCAAATGAGTTTGCTACACAGTTATTAATTTATATTTTTTTATCAATTTATTTGTATAAAACATATAAAAATTTAATTTATTTAGTTATTGGATTACCATTTTTTACATATGGAATTTTGATGGCAAGTTCAAAATCTTCATTTTTAGTACTAGGAGTATTATTAATATTATTAAGTTTTTCTAAAATAAAAAATATTTTAAATTACAAAACTATTATTCTAATTTTAATTTTAATTTTTGCTATAAATTCTATTGATTTTTCAAAATTTGAATTAATTTTAAATGCTATAAGTAGATTTGAAACAAATAATACGGCAAGTCATAGACTTGATTCATGGATTGCAGGATATAATCTTATAGAAAATAATTTTTTAACTGGTATAGGGATGGATGAATATGCAAATACTATTATGAAATATAGTAGTATATATCTTGACCCTGGTTCAAGAGCACCACACAATGTATACCTTGCATTAATTGCTGAAAATGGCATATTTGTACTTGTATTATTTTTATTTTTTCTATTCACTATTTTTAGAGAGAACTTTTTTTACTTATTTAGAAGTGAATATATTTTTATACAATTCATGTATTTATCTCTATTTTTAATGGCATTTACACTAGGAATACAATACGACAAATACACATGGCTCATTATTGCTATTTATTCAAATATTTTATTTTCAATTAAAAAGGAAAAACTATGAAAATCATTCAAATATTACCTAGTTTACATATGGGAGGAGGAGAAAAATTTGCAATTGATTTATCTAATGAATTAAATAAAAATGGACACAAAGTTATAATTTGTGTTTTAGATAAACTAGCAAATGACTTAAATCTTTTGAAAATGGTTAATTCTAATGTAAATGTTATTTCATTGAATAAAACTTCTTCTTTTAGTTTTAAAACAATGATAAATCTTTATTTTTTTATAAAAAAAGAAAAACCTGATGTTATTCATACCCATTTAAGGGGTCTAATATATTCGATATTTGTAATATTTTTTACAAAAATTCCAATAATTCATACAATACATAATTTAGCAGATAAAGAAATTAGTAAAAATTTTCAGAAAATCCATAAGATATTTTTCAAATATTTTAGTGTTATTCCTGTTTCAATAAGTCCTATTGTACTAGAAAGTACTAAAAAATTATATGGAAAAGAATTTAATGAACTTGTATATAATGGTGTTTCTCCTCTTCAATTAACAGATAAATTAACAAGTGTTAAAAATGAATTAGAAAACTATAAAACATCGAAAAATACTAAAATAATTTTAAATATTGGTAGAATTATTAAACAAAAAAATCAACTAATGTTAATTGAAGCTGTAAATGAAATGATAGAAGATAATCATGATATTATTTTATTGATTATAGGTTCAAAAGAGACTGATGGCAATTATTTTAAAGAGTGTTTGGGAAAAGTAAAGTTTGAAAATAATATCAAGTTTTTAGGAATAAAAGAGAATGTATCAGATTACATTTATTTATCTGATATGTTTTGCCTATCCTCTATTTATGAAGGTCTACCATTAGTTATACTTGAAACTATGTCTTTAGGAAAACAAATCGTCTCAACTCCAGCTGGAGGGGTAGTAGATGTTATAAAAGATTCTCAAAATGGATTTTTGACAAAAAACTTTGATAAAAATGAACTAAAATTAAAATTATTAGAAGCTTTAAAAGAACCATGCAGTAAAGAATTAATATTAAAAAAATTTAATGAAAATTATTCTATGGAGATTTGTATGAAAAATTATAAAAATATTTATAGAAGGAAACTAAATGAATCTAATTAATCTACAAAAATTTGCAAATAAATTATACTTATATAAAATCCCCATAGTACCAAAAATAATTTATTATATTCAATTTATATTATTTAATTCTTCAGTGCCTTACAAGTGTAAAATTGGTAAGAATACAAAATTTGCCTATGGAGGTATTGGTGTTGTTATTCATGAAAGGGCAGAAATTGGAGATAACTGCATTATAGGTCAAGGAATCACAATTGGTGGAAAATCTAAAGAAACCAATGTTCCTAAAATAGGAAATAATGTTTACATTGCAGCAGGGAGTAGAATAATCGGTAACGTGACAATAGGTGATGATGTTGTTATTGGAGCAAATTCTGTAATTACAAAAGATATACCATCAAATTGTATTGTTGCAGGAATACCAGCAAAAATTATAAAAACTGATATCAAAATGAGTGACTATGTCTAAATTGTTAATTTTAGGACCATGTACAAACAAAATCAACCCATCCAAAACAGGTGGTGCAGTAGTCCTTTTTGAAAATTTAATCGAACAACTAAATAAATCAAAAATTGATTATGTTTTGATAGATACAAATAAAGAAAACTATAAAAATACTACAATAGCCTATTTATTTATAATATTTCAACTATGTTTTAAACAGTTTGGGAAAACACATATATCATTACATAGTTCTAGAGATTATTTATTTTTTGCACCTATTATTGTATTGATTTGTAAAATTACAAATAAAAAATGTAGTTTAAGAAAATTTGGTGGAGAAGCTTTTGAACATTACTCAAAAGCCAAAGGTATAAAGAAGAAAGTTCTAAACTTTATATTTAAAAATATTGATTATCTATTTTTGGAAATGAAATATTTAGTTGAAAAATTTAAACCAATAAATCAAAATACTTTTTGGTTTCCAAATGTTAGAAATAAACCAACAATCGAGAAAAAGAATTCTCATTTTAATAAAAAATTTGTTTTTATTAGCCATGTAATAAAAGAAAAAGGAATAGATGAAATTATCGAAGCAAAAAAATATTTATCAAAAGAATATAGTATAGATATTTATGGTCCAATACATGATTCAAAATATTCAAATAAATTATTTACTGAAAATAAAATCATATACAAAGGAGCTCTTAAATCAAATGAAGTACTTCTTACTCTTGCAAAATATGATGTTTTATTATTACCAAGTTATAAAGAGGGTTATCCAGGTATTGTATTAGAAAGTTATTCTATGGGATTACCAATAATATCTACTAACCTTCAAGGTTTAAAAGAAATTACTGAGCAAAATAAAACAGGAATATTAATAGAACCTAAAAATACAAATGAACTTATAGATGCAATTAAATACTTCAATGAAGATAATTATTCAGAATTCTCAAAAAATGCAAAAGAAAAATTCAAAGAATTTAATTCTGAAATTCAAACAAAGAAATTTTTAAATACAATTGGAATAGATTAATTATATGAATAAAATTATTAGACTTTTTAACACCATCAAATATTTAAAATCTAAACAAATATATTTTAGACTTTACTATTTTATTAGAAATAGATATAGAAAAAAGATGGGTTTTAAATACCCTACTTTTGAAAATATAAAATCAAGTAACTTGATATTTGAAAAATCTATTCCAAACTATAAAAGCTATTTTGCAAATAATAAATTTAAATTTTTAAATATAGAAAAAGAATTTGATACTATAGATTGGAACTATAAAAACTACGGAAAACTTTGGACTTATAACATAACATATTTTGATTTTTTAAATCAAGAAGATATTTCAAAAGATGAAGCAATAAATCTTATTTATAATTTTATAGAAAATGAAAATATTTTAAAAGATGCTATTGAGTCATTTCCTATAAGTTTAAGAGGAATCAACTGGATAAAGTTTTTATCTAAAGAAAAAATAAAAGATGAGAATATTGATACTATTATATATAAACACTATATGATTTTATTAGATAATCTTGAATATCACCTTTTAGGAAATCACTTATTAGAAAATGGATACAGTTTATTATTTGCGGCTTATTATTTTCAAGATGAAAAACTTTATTCTAAAGCTAAAGAGATTTTAAAATTAGAATTAAAAGAACAAATATTAGATGATGGTGCACATTTTGAACTAACTCCTATGTATCATCAAATCATGTTTTTCAGACTTCTTGAATGTATTAATCTTGTAAAAAACAATACTTTTAAGAATCAAGAACTATTAGTATTTTTAGAAGATATTGCAAGTAAGATGTTGTCTTGGCTTAAAAATATTACATTTAAAAATGGGGAAATCCCACTATTAAATGATAGTGCTTTTAGTATTGCACCAACTTCTGATACTCTTTTTGATTATGCTAGAAGGTTGAATATAAAAGATATTAACTTAGCACTTAGTCAAAGTGGATATAGAAAAATAGAAAAAGAAAGCTATGAATGTATCATAGATATTGGGAATATCGGTCCAGATTATATTCCAGGTCATGCACATAGTGATACTTTTAATTTTGTAGTAAATTATGAAAATAAACCTTTTATAGTTGATACTGGATTATCAACTTATGAAACAAATCAAAGAAGAACTTCAGAAAGAAATACTTCAGCACATAATACTGTTGAAATAAATGGGAAAGACCAAAGTGAAGTTTGGGGTGGATTTAGAGTAGCAGATAGAGCCAAGATTATAAAAATAGAAGAAGAAATAGATATTATAAAAGCAAGCCATGATGGATACAAAAAAGATGGGATTACTCATACAAGAATATGGAACTTTAAAGAAAAAAAACTTATCATAAAAGATGAACTTTCAAAAAAAGCAAATGCAATAGCAAGATTGCATTTTCATCCAAATATAACAAAAGAAAATATAATAGAAAAAATAATATGTGATAAAGAAATAGTTTTCTATACATACGATTATGCTCCTAGATTCAATACTTTGCAAAAAGCTATAATGATTGAAATATCTTTTGAAAAAAATCTAGAATTGGAAATACAATTATGAAAATACTTTTTATCACAGACAACTTTGCACCAGAAGTTAATGCACCAGCAACAAGAACATATGAGCATGTAAAAGAATGGATAAAAGATAAAGACATTGAGGTTACTATTATAACTTGTGCACCAAATTTTCCACATGGAAAAGTCTATGAAGGATATAAAAATAAGCTTTATCAAAAAGAATATATTGATGGTATTGAAGTTATAAGAGTATGGAGTTATATCACTTCAAATAGTGGCTTTGTTAAAAGAGTACTTGACTATATAAGTTTTGGAATAATGGCTTTTATCGTAGGCTTATTTAAAAAACATGATTTGATAATAGCAACTTCTCCACAGTTTTTCACAACTTGGGCTGCATGGGGACTAAGTAAAATAAAAAGAAAACCTTGGATTTTTGAGTTAAGAGATTTATGGCCAGAATCTATAAAAACTGTTGGAGCGATGAAACAAGGAAAAGTGATAGATATCCTTGAAAAAATAGAATTAGGTCTTTATAAGAATTGTAATAAAGTTGTAGCCGTAACCGATGCATTTAAAACAAATCTGATTAATCGTGGAATTGATGCAAATAAAATAGAAGTCGTTACAAATGGCTCAAATGTAGAATTATTTTCTACTAGAGAAAAAAATCAGGAACTTTTAAAATCATTAGGGTTAGAAAATAAGTTTATCATTGGATATATTGGTACACATGGTATGGCTCATAGTTTAGATTTCATTGTTACTTCTATATCAAAAAGTGAGGATAAAGATATTCATTTTCTATTTATTGGTGATGGGGCTATGAAAGAAAAAGTTTTAGAAATTGCAAATGATTTAAAAGTCAAAAATGCAACTTTTCTAAACCCAATAAAAAAAGAAGAAGTTCCTGAATATTTAAATATTTGTGATGTATCTTTAGCGCCACTAAAAAAAGAGGATAATTTTAAAACAGTAATTCCTTCAAAAATATTTGAAGCATCAGCCATGCTAAAACCAACTTTATTAGGAGTTGAAGGGCAAGCTCAAAAAATCATAGAAACACATAATGCCGGACTATGTTTTGAACCTGAAAATGAAAAAGATTTCTTAGAAAAGATATATATCTTAAAAAATGATAAAGAAAAATATAAAGAACTACAAAAAGGCTGCGAAGAACTTGCTATCGAATACGATAGAAAGAAACTTGCAGAAAAAATGTTAAAAATAATTAAAAGTACTAAATGAAAATACTGAAAGTCTTTTTTTTTAGTTTATCCTTATTTTCTTTGATTATTATATTTCTAATAATCAATCTTGGCAATTTTTTAGATATTAGCGAAAAACCTATAAAATCAGATGTTATTATTAGTTTAGGTGGAGGAAATTTAGATAGAACTAAAAAAGCATTTGAACTATATGAAAAAGATTTTAGTCTAAAAAAAATCATTATTCTAACAGGTGATGAAAGAACAATAAAAGATAAAGATAATAATTTAGATGATAAAAGAATCAAATATTTAAAAGAAAATCATATAGACACAAATAATATAATTCATAAAAGAACAGTGAAAAATACTATTGAAGAAATCAACTATATAAAAGAATATATGATTGAAAACAAATACACAAGTGCAATTATAGTATCAGATCCACCACATACAAAACGAATTAGCTATTTGTTGAATAAAATACATAAATCAAATGATGAATATTTAAGTTTTTTTCTAGTTAAATCAGATGTACCTTGGTGGAATAAAGAAATTTACTACAAAAATAAAAAAGCTCAAATGTTTGCTTTATCAGAATATTTTAAACTTATGTATTCATATTTTATATATGAGATATCAGAA
>JAHIWE010000097.1 GCA_018816105.1 bacterium
AACTCCCAATTTGATACAAGTATTCATTACATCTTTTGCTTTAACTAAATCTTCTAATCTACTAGTTTCAAGTACTTCAAGTTCGAGCATATTTGGATTTACTGTTGGATATAAAGATAAAATATTTTTTAATTTATTTACAAAATTATTATCCAATAATTGATGAGCACCTACATTTACACTAATTGAAATATTTAAGCCTTCTTCTTGCCATGCTTTTATTTGTGATAGTGCTGTGTTTATTACCCATTCACCTACATCAATAGATAATGCATCGTCTTCGATAATTGGTAAAAATTTTAAAGGAGCTAAAATTCCTTTTTTAGGATGTTCCCAACGAATTAAAGCTTCAACTCCAATAATTTCACCAGTGCGTAAATTAACTTTAGGTTGATAATAAAGAATAAATTCTTTATTTTCTAATGCTAAACTAATCTCTCTTATTGATTCAAAACGATCACGAATAAGATTGTTTTCTTCCGTATTAAAAAAATGATAACGATTTTTCCCAGATAGCTTAGATTGATACATGGCTTGATCAGCTTGTCGTAAAAGTAGGTCTGCATTTACATTTTGATTTTGTGGATAAAATGTTACCCCCAAACTAGCTGAGACTTTTATTTTTATATTATCAATTATTATTTCTTTAGAAGCAGCTTCAAGTAATCGAAGAATTATAGGTAATGCATCTGATATTTCATTTAACTCAGATAATACAGCTACAAATTCATCTCCACCAATACGTGCTAGTGTATCCACTTCTCGAAGAGCTTCTCTCATTTCTTTTGCTAAATGAATAAGTACTTTGTCTCCTACATTATGTCCATAAGTATCATTGATCTCTTTAAATTCATCAAGGTCTAAAAAAATAACTGCAAGGTGTTGTTTATGACGTTTTGTATGAATCATTTTATTTTCAATACGGTCAGCTAATAATACTCTATTTGGTAGTTTTGTTAATTGATCAAAATGAGCAATATTTTTTAATGAATTTTCATATTCTTTTATATCAGTTATATCTGATAAAAGAGCTACAAAATGAGAAGGGTTTCCTTGATGGTCATATACTGCATTTATAATTAAGATTCCGACAAATGATTCTCCATTCTTTTTTTTATCACATAGCTCTCCAGTCCATGAACCAATGTTATTTAATATTTCCCACATTTTTTTGTAATACTCTTTATTTTGTCTTCCAGAGTTTAAAATATTTGTTTTTTTACCTACTACTTCTTTTTTACTATATCCTGTGATTTTTGTAAATGTTTCATTAACATCACTTATAATTCCATTAAGATTTGTAATCATAATAGCTTCCCCTGCATTTTTAAAAACACTAGCAGAAAGTTTAAGTTTATTTTCAAATATCTTGCGTTCACTTATATCACTTATTACTAGATGATAAGTAGGTTCTTTATTTGCATTTAATTCCACTAAAGCTGTAATATTAGCCCAAAAAATTGTTTTATTTTCATTCAACATTCTTATTTCACAATCTTGTTTTATTTGTGATGTAAAAATTTTTTTACGATATAGATAGTATAGGTCCTGGTCTTTTGAAAATATAAATTTAGTAAGAGATTGTTTTATTAATTTGTGTTGTTCTTTGCCTAATAACTTTGAAATTGCAAGATTAGCTTCTTTAATAAATCCATCCTTATCCAATGAACAATAACCCACGGGTGCCATATTATATAAGTTAAAATAACGTTTTTTTGATTCCTCTAGTTCATTTTGTATTAAAAGTAATTCTTCATTTTGCATTTTTAGTTCAATTTGGTGAACTTCTAATTCATGAATTATTTTTTTTGTTTCATAAAGGGAAAAGTTTTCAGGATTTTCAGATTGTTTTATATTTTGTAAAGCAAGTTTTTCTTCTGCAATATTTCGAATTTTATTATTTGTATCTTTTTCAATCATGATTAAATTTCCTTTAAAAAATTTCACACTATTTTATATTTGACGTTCCGTTGTTGTTATTGCATATGTATTTTCGTCTTTGTCTATTAAAGCACTAGAAACTATATGAATATTAATTATAGAGCCATCTTTTTTTAACCTTTTTGTTTTATATGTTTGAAGTGTTTTTGATTGACAAAGTTCAGATATCATTTTTATATCTTTTTCTTGTAACTCTTTTGGTATTCTATTTTTCGATTGCATATTAAGAGCTTCTGTTTCGCTCCATCCATAAAGTTTTTGAGCTCCTGGATTCCATGCAATAATTTTTCCACTTAAATCTTCAACAATAATAGCATCACTTGAGTCACGTACTACTATTGCTAAACGAGAAAGTTCATTTAACTCTTTTAATTTTATTTTTATATCATGCATTTGTGTTATATCTACAAAAGATATAACCGCACCTTCTATTACATTATCTAATGTGCGATAAGGTTGTATTCTCATTAAATATGATTTTGAATCAATTGTTGTTACTTCTATTTCTTTAGGAACCAATGTATCAAGTACACTTTGAATATCACCAACTAAACTATTATAATTAATCATATTAGAAACAATATGGCCAATAGGACGTCCAATATCACCTAAAATCAAATTGATAATACGAGTAGAAGCTGGAGTAAAACGTAAAATATTAAGATTATGATCAACAAATATAGTTCCTATTCCTGTCCCTGCTAAAAGATTATTCATATCATTATTTGAACGAGATAAATCTATAACTTTCATATTAAGTTCTGAATTAACAGTTGATAGCTCTTCATTAACTGATTGTAACTCCTCTTTTGAAGTTTCAAGCTCTTCATTTGTAGATTGTAGTTCTTCATTCATTGATTGTATCTCTTCATTGTATGATTTTAATTCTTCATTTGAAGTCTCTAGTTTTTCATTTGCATCTTGTAAGAATGCTTTTTGAAGTTGTAGTTCTTGTTTTAATGATTTCATACTTAGATTTTCATGGGAAATATTAGTTTTAATAATATTAACAAGTGAAATATTTTCTTCAATGATTTCTTCTTTAGTTGTATGAAAATCTTCTTGAATAAGAACAATATATAAAGGTATTTCTTGTTTAATTTTTAATCCAATACTTACTTCTTTTATTGTGATATCAACAATTGTAATATTTCCATTTATTTTAACTTTTAACCCACTTCTATGTACAATTTGTTTTTTAACTTTTGCCTTTTGAAAGGCAAGAATTAAATCATTTTTTAAACCATCTTTTGCCATTTTAAAAATATTATTAGTATTTGTTTCCCCTGATGGTAATTCTAAATATATTCCAGCTCCTCCATGAATATATAAAATATCTCCTTGCTCATTTACAAGTACTGCTGATGGAGCAATTTGTTCAATAATAGCATTTTCTGTTAGTTCTCTAAGAGGCAGTTTATTTCCTTGTGGCAATTTATTTATATATTGTACAAAATTATATTTTTGATTTGTAGGAACAAGATGAGTTAGAATTGCTCTTTTACTATTATCAGTATCTTTTTTACATTCAAAAAGTTTTGCTTTTGCATCTAAAACTGTATAAACAGATGAAAGTTCCCCCAAAGTTTCTGAATTACCAAGAAGAAGAATAGCTTTCTCATTTAGCGCATAATGAAAAATAGAAATAACCTTTTGTTGTAATTCAATATTCATATAAATTAATAAATTACGACAACTTATTAAATCTAGTTTAGAAAAAGGTGGATCTTTAATAACATCATGTACTGAAAAAACAAGCATATCTCGTATATTTTTGTGTATTCTATAATTATTGTTATCACTATCTTTTATGAAAAAATTTTCTAATCTTTCTTTTGAAATATTAGCAGATATACTTAAGGAATAAATACCAGCTCTTGCTATTGCAATTGCTGATTTATCTATATCTGTGGCAAAAATTTGAACTGTAAATCTCTGTTTTATTTTTTGCATATATTCCATTATAAGTATGGCAATTGAATAAGGTTCTTCTCCTGTTGAACATCCTGCAATCCAAACTCTTATTATTGAATTAGATGTTTTACCTAAAAATAATTTTGGAATTGCATTTTTTTCTAATGAGGTAAAAACCTCTTCATCTCTAAAAAAGTTTGTTACTCCTATTAATAAATCATTAAAAAGTGTAGTAATTTCATTTTTACTTCGTTTTAAATATTCATAATACTCTTGAATAGTATTAATTTTATTTATAGCTAAACGACGCTCTATTCGACGACTTATTGTACTTGGTTTGTACATTGAAAAGTCATGGCTTGTTTCATTTTGTAATAATAAAAATATTTCTTTTAAAATCTTTTCATCATACATAGTTGTAGGAATTGTTGTTTGTTCTTTGTTCTTGTTTCTCACATAATTTATAATTTTTTCTGGCATTTCATTTGGTGATAAAATATTATCTACAATACCAGTTGATATGGCACTTTTAGGCATTCCATCTGATTTTGCAGATTCTAAACTCTGAGCAATTACAAGTCCTCCTACTTCTTTTATAGCTTTTATGCCATCTTTTCCATCATATCCTGTTCCTGATAAGACTATACCAATAGATTTATCTTGTTTATCCTCTGCAAGAGAATTAAAAAACAAATCAATGGGTAAATGTTGTGATTTTATTTTAGGAATATTTTCTAAATAAAGAGTTCCAAGATATATTTTCATATCATAATTTGGAGGAATAATATATACACAATTTTTTTGGACTTTCATGCCATTTTCAACTTCAAATACTTTCATATTTGTGCAATGCTGTATAAGTTCAGTTAAAAGACTTTTATGATCAGGTGCTAAATGCTGAATAAGTACGAAAGATATATTTATATGATTATTTGTAGGCATTGCAGAAAAAAATGATTCAAAAGCTGCAAGCCCTCCTGCTGATGCACCAATAGCAACTATATAAAAATAATCATCTATTTTTGTTGTATCATTTTTATTTGTATCTTTCAAAATAAATCTTCCTTTTTTTAAACGTTATATCAATATTATTCATTGTATCCTGATTCTCCACAATAAAGATATTTCTAAAGATAGAAAATAAAAATTTTATTTTTGAATATTTAACTAATTTAAATTACCACCCTCAAACAAGAAATATTGCTGTATAGTAGGTAAGTTCTCGCTCTTATTGTTATTTGATTCCAAATTATCAAAAACAGATGGCTATAAAAGCTGTAGAAAACTCTTTATAAAATAAAGGAAAAAATAATGAATACAAAAGATGTGTATAAACAAAAAATAGAAGCTGAATTAGAATTGGTTCAAGCCAATCTTGAGGTTTTAAAAGCAAAAGCAAAAATTGCTAATTCTGATATTAAAATCAACTACTTAAAAGAGATTGAAGGCCTAGAAAAAAACTACGCTATGGTGCAATCAAAAATACAAAAACTAGGTGAAGTAGGAGAAGGAACATGGGAGCATCTAAAAAATGATATTGAAAATGCTTGGGAGTCACTTAGTGCATATGTAAAAAAAACTCCTGATGATATAAATGAAATAAAAAAGGATATCAAATGAAAAAAAGTTTAACAATTATAATATTTTTACTTATGACAATCATAGCAAGTGGTTGTAGTGGAACATGGAAAGGTGTGAAAGAAGACACATCAAAAGGGGCTGAATGGAGCAAAGATAAAGTAAATGATGGTGCTAAATATATAGAGAAAAAAACTGACTGATTTCAAACAATATTAATATAGGAGATATATGATGATTACAATAGAAATATATAAACAAGAAATTGAAACTGAGCTAGATTTAGCACGAGAAAAATTAGTACAGCTTAAAACAAATATAAGAAGCTTATCAGATGAAAAACGTCTTGAGGTTATGAAAGATGTTGAAGACTTAGAACAGATGTCAAATGATATGAAAACTAAATTGAAAGAGTTAAATGTTGAAATGAAAGATTCTTGGGAGCAAATCAAAAATGATATTGATAGCTCTAGAAGTAAAATAAACGATACTTTTGCAAGATTAAATAGATCGTTGGTTTAAAATCTGATGAAAAAACATGTATTAAAAATCTTAATTGCAGGTCTGATATTTTTTGCAGCTCATGTGGGAGCAGAAGAAGTAAATCTCAACAAGGGAGAAACATACAGACAGGGAAACCTTACTGTCACTTGCAGTCAACCAATAACTAATGTTGTAGCCTTGGCTCTCAATAACTGCCAGTACTGGGATAAGTTTAACGAAAAATGCCTGTTTGAAATAACGACTTATACATATAAAAATCTCGAATGCATCGAAGAATGTCAGTATTGGGATAAATTCTTCAGTACCTGTCATTATCAGACGAAGTGTTCTTTTTATCCGGCCCAAAAGTTATTTGTACGAACTACATGTGATAAGTATGACGACTTTAGCAAGATTTGTGTGAAAACAAGTGATATAAGAATAGGACCTTGATACAAAAAAAGTGAGCCAGTTTTTATAGGAGAATAGGAAATAGTATTTCATATATATAATTTTATTTCAATAAAGTTGAATTATGTCAAAAAATGTATCTGATCATATTGTTGAAATGCTTGCAGAATCAAGGGTATATGCAGCTTCCATTGAAGCTGAGTTCAATGGCTTAGTTGTTGCATTGGAAGTAGCACCTAGGCATCTACATTTAGTTAATGGGCTATATGATGCCATAAAAGTGAAAATCCTTGCATCAACAAAATAGGTCTGGAGAATTTTTAAGAGACAAGAGTAGAATCTCTATTTCAAGATTGTTTAAAATATGTATTTCAATCCAATATACCTAAACAAGCCATACATGATATATAAACTATATTCCGACATGCCATAAGTAAAAAATGGGTTACAGTTTTGGGTCTTCCGGGCAATGTATCTGCCGCTGAAATAGAATCTGTATATTCTTCTAGTAAAAACCTCTATATATAAGCAAAAATAATTCCAGTTCGTAACGCTTTTTCAGTTTTTTCCTTGTTTTTCCTCTATTTTTACTACATTATTAAATTTTTTAATCTTTTTTTAAAAAAACTTAAAGGCCTAGAATATTCATTATCGGCCTCTTTTGGATAATTGAAAAAATTATTATTTGCACATGCCTTGCAATTAAGCTTAGTAGGAAGATAATGATTTATCTTACGGGATAAAAGGAGAATTAAATTATGAAAAAGAATATATTTTTAAAAGCAACAATTGTTGCTGGCGTTATAATTGCAAATACATTTCCATTGTTAGCAGCTGAGGCTGTAAAAGAGCCTATCATGAAAAATAGTTATACAGTTGGAGAGAAAATTGATGATACGGTTATTACTACCCAAGTAAAAATGGCATTGATGAAAGATTCATCAACGGCTACTTTTGGGACAGATGTAACTACTACTAATGGTGTTGTAGTTCTTAAAGGTAGTGTTCAAAACGATGCTGAAAAAGTGATGAATACTAAAGTTGCAGCAGCTGTTCAAGGAGTTAAAAGTGTTCAAAATGAGATGCTAGTTACTAAAGAGCAGACAAGTATAGTAGGTGAAACATTCGAAGATTCAGCTATTACTACAAAAGTAAAAATAACATTAAATTCGCATGCTTCAACTAAAGCTTTAAAAACTTCTGTTACGACTAATGATTTAGTAGTTACTATTAGTGGAAAAGCTAACAATAAAGGTGAAATAGAAATTGTAACAAAAGTTGTTAAAGATGTTAAAGGTATCAAGAGTGTTATTAACAATATGACAATTGAAAAATAATATGTTGTGGACAGTATCAATCGTACTCGTGATTTTATGGGTACTAGGGAT
>JAHIWE010000010.1 GCA_018816105.1 bacterium
GTGGGCATTTACCTTTCCAATGGCTGCTATTACACTGGCAATTGTTTTAATGTATAATTTAACACATAAATTCTTTTATGGATTATTGGCTTATGTTTTAACTATTATTACAACTGCAATTATAGTTTTAGTTGCAAGACAGACAATAATTCATATGAATAAAAAAGAAATTTGTATAATGGAGTAGTTTTTTAATCCATATGTTTTTTTTAAATAGTTATAATATTTTTTATTAAAAATTTGAAGGAAATATTATGGATTTTAGATATATAGGAAAAAGTGGATTAAGAGTTAGTTCTATTTGTATGGGAACAATGACTTTTGGTTCAAGCTCATCAAGACAAGAAGCATTTAAAATACTGGATAAAGCTTATGAAAGTGGAATAAATTTTTATGATACAGCTGAGATTTATCCAGTTCCCCCAAAAAAATCATATGAAGGAACAACTGAAATAATAGTTGGAGAATGGTTAAAAACAAAAACAAGAGATTCTATAATACTTGCAACAAAAGTAAGTGGAGCAGCATCAGGTTGGTTTGTTCCACCAACACGTCATGGCCTTACTGCAATTGATTCTTTTCATATAAAAAGAGCAGTTGAAGGAAGTTTAAAAAGACTTGATACTGATTATATCGACCTTTATCAAATGCATTGGCCTGATACTATTGTGCCTATTGAAGAGTCATTAAAAGCTTTTGATGATTTAGTTCAGCAGGGAAAAGTAAGATATATAGGAACATCAAACGACACAGCTTATGGTCTTACAAAAGCAAATGAGACTTCAAAAAATAAAAATTTAGCAAGATTTGAATCAATTCAAAATAATTTCTCACTTTTAAATCCAAGATTCTTAGATGAATTATCAACAGTATGTAAAAATGAAAATATCTCACTTTTACCATATTCACCAATTGCAGGTGGAGTTTTAAGTGGAAAATATAATAACGCTTTTTATCCAGATGATGCAAGATTTAGCGCATATATGAAACATGAAAACCCAAGAGTTCAAGCTCAAGCTTCAAGATTTGTAAATGATAAAACAAAAGCAGCAACACTTAGATACCTTGAACTTGCAAAGGAATATGGAATCTCACCTGTAACTTTAGCTGTTGCATACTCAAAATATTTTGATTTTGTGGCTTCTACAATAATAGGAGCTAGAACAGTAGGGCAGTTAGATGAGTCTTTGGCTGCATTTAAATTTAAAATTGATGATGAATTAATGAAAAAAATAGAAGAGATTCAAAAAGATATTTTATACCCTATGGGCTAATTGAATATATTTAAGAGAAGTAATAATCTTCTCTTATTTTATTTTTCTTTATACAAAGAAGAACGATTGTAATCATTACCTCCAAAAATAAACTACAAAGCCAAGCCAAATTAAAAAAGTTATTATTATACTAACAAGTACAGCAAAAGCAGATATATCCTTTGCTTGTTTTGCTAAAATATGATAATCATCATTTGCTAAATCAACAACTTTTTCAATACTAGTATTAAAAGTTTCTGCAATTATTGGCAAAAATAAAGAAGCAAATAAAAATATTTTACTCCAAAAAGGGTATGGTAATAAAAATAAGATTATTGTAAAAATTATGAAAAATGATATTTCTATTTTAAAAGCTACTTCTTTTAATAGGACCTTTAATCCATCAATTGAATATGTAAAATTCTTTTTAAGACTATATTTTGGTTTCATTTATCTCCTTCTTTTTAAATATAAAAATTAAATATATCAAACTAACCCATACTAAACCAAGTCCGATACCAGCTATTACATCACTTAAATAATGAACATGTAAATATACCCGACTAAATGAAATAAGTAAGGGATATGATACTAGAAAAAAGAAAAAAGTTTTTTTATATTTTACTTTATCTTTAAATATTAAATATGTGCAAAAAGCTAATGTTGTAGAAAGTGTTGCATGTCCTGAAGGGAATGAGTACCCACTTATTTCTATTAAATTTGAATAAGGTCGCTCTCTTTTAATTATATTTTTAATTAAAACAAATAATAAACTACTTCCAAATATTGATATTATAAAAAAGCTCATTTGTTGATACATTTTTTTATAAAAAAGATAAATTGAAAAAATTACAGATATAAATATTATTTGATATAAATTATTTCCTGAAGAAATAAAAATCATAATTTGATCTAATGTAGAAGAAAATATATATGTAATATGTTCATAAATCCATAAATCAATTTTAGTAATTAATTCAGAATTTAATACATCTTCTGTCATTTTAGTAAATAAATATAATCATAAAATATTTATTAAAATTAATCTAAAATTACCTTTTATGAAAAAATCCATCATAATATTTTTATACCTGAGTTAATCTTTTTTTAATTATTATAGCAGATATAACTTCAATTGTAGAGAACACAAATATTTTCATTTCATTATTTAAAATTCTAAAAATAGTGTATAAATAGCTATTATATACTTATTACCTAAATATTGAAGCCTAGACAAATGCTTAAAATTATAATATTTAATTAATTTGCTGATATAATTAATTCTAATATAAAAACGGGAAAAAAGATGAAAAGTATAAGTATTGCTAAAAAGTTTACAGCTATTACAGTTTTTGTAACAGTTGTTATGTTGATTATTGGTTATTTAGTATTAAATATTTATAAGAATAAGCTTACAAATGAAGTTTATTCTGATATTAAAACTGAATTGAAAAGTGTATCAAATATGAATATTAATGCGAAATTAGATGTTGGTATTTCAAATGCAATCTCTATTTCAAATGATTCTTCAATAAAAGAGGCATTAGTTCAAAATAATAGACAGTTAGCAATTACAGCATTATCATCTTTATCTGAAAATATGAAAGAATCAACTCCTTTTAATAATATTGAAGTACATATCCATACAAAAGATTCCCACTCATTTTTACGTTCTTGGAAAACAGATAAATTTGGTGATGATTTAAGTGCTTTTAGAGCCAGTGTTGTAAAAGTAAATAGTACAAAAGAAGCTGTTAATACTTTTGAAGTAGGTAAAGCAGGACTTAGTATTAGATCTGTTGTACCTATTTTTGATAATAAAAATAATCATATTGGTTCATTAGAATTTATGCAAGGAATAAACTCTGTTGCTAAAGAATTTGATAAAAATGGTGATGCATTTTTACTATTAATGGATAGTTCTGTTGCAGTTGAAGAGATTGATCAATCTTTAAAATTAAATAATTATGTTATTTCTCAAAAATTTATAAATAAAGATTTTTTAGAAGATACTAAAAAAATTGATTTCAAAGAATTAATTAAAAATGATTATTATATCTCAGATAAATATTTCTATACATATGTAGATATAAAAGATTTTAATAACAATAAATTAGGTCTTGCTCTTAGTGCTAAACCTATTTTAAAAGTAGAAAAAACAATTAATCATTCTTCATCTATAATTTGGATTGCATTAATTATATTACTTGTAGCACTACTTGTAAGTATGATTTTTTCATTAATAAATATGAAAAGAAATATTTTATCTCCGATTCTTGAATTAAAAAAATCAATTAATAATGTTACAAATAATGATTCTTCTGATAATTCAAGAATTAAAGTAGTATCAAATGATGAAATTGGAGATGTTGTAAATAGTTTTAATAAATATTTAGATTCAATTGAAAAAGGAATTTCTCAAGATCAAGTAGTAATTGATGAATCAAGACAAATAATTGCAAAAGTAAATGCTGGATTATTAAATGATAGGGTTAAAGGTATTGCTCATTCAAGTGGTGTTAATTCTTTAGTAAATGAAATAAATAATATGATAGGAAGAATGCAAAAAAATCTTACAATATTAAGTGAATCTTTAGTTGCACTTTCAACAGCAAAATATGATTATGAAATACCTCATATTGAAAATCTAACAGGAATGGTAGCTTCATTGTTAAGTGGAGCAAAAGTTACTCAATCTTCTATAAATGAAATAATGTGTTTAATTGAAAAATCAAATAATGAGTTATCAATTAGTTCAGATGAGTTAAAAAGTGCATCAAAAAAATTAAGTAATTCATCAAATATTCAAGCTGCATCTTTAGAAGAAACAGCAGCAGCAATTGAAGAGATTTCTGCAACTATAAACAGAAGTGGTGAAAATGCTTCAAAAATGGCTCAATACGCTCAAAATGTAACAAAATCAAGTAATATTGGTACCGATTTAGCATATAAAACAGCAACTTCTATGGAAGAGATAAATAATCAAGTAATGGCAATAAATGATGCAATTAGTATTATTGATCAAATTGCATTTCAAACAAATATTTTATCATTGAATGCAGCTGTTGAAGCAGCAACTGCTGGAGAAGCAGGACGTGGATTTGCAGTAGTTGCTGCTGAAGTACGAAATTTAGCAGCAAGAAGTGCTGAAGCTGCAAATGAAATTAAATCAATAGTATTATCAGCTACTACAAAGGCAAAAGAAGGAAAAGATATTACTTCAAAAATGATTGAAGGATACAATGATTTAAATGAAAATATTGTTATAACAACAAAATTAATTGAAGATGTAGCAATCGCTTCAAAAGAACAACAAAGTGCAATGTCACAAATAAATGATACGGTAAATTCACTTGATCAAGCTACACAAGAAAATGCATTATTGGCTTCAAGTATAAATGAAATGGCAAATAGAACAGCAAATCTAGTTACTCAAATGGAAAATACAATAAAACAGACAAGTTTTGATAGAAATGCCCATAAAAGAGTATGTGATACAAATTTAATAATAAATATAAATAAATTAAAATCAGATCATATAAGTTTTAAAAATGTAAATTTTGCTCAATGTAAAGAAGGACATTCTTTTAAAGTAACTAATGATAACGAATGTAATTTAGGAAAATGGATTAACTCAAATAGTGATAAAGGTTTTGCTAGAACCAAAGAGTGGGAAGATTTAAAAATTGCTCATAATAAAGTACATGTTTTAGTACAAAATATAGTAGATTTATATGCACAAAAAAGTGGAAATGAAGAAATATTTCTTACAACAAAAGAGATAGAAAGAAATATTGAAATAGTATTTGATTTATTAAATAAAATTAGAGAAATAAACTGTAATAATTAATAAAATGAATGAGAATTTAAGTTATTAACTTAAATTTTCAAAATAAAATATAAGCTTAGAATAAAAATAATAATAACTACTCTCCAAAATTAGCAAAAGCACCTTCGATACTTGGAATGTTTTTATAATGAGTGGCTGTTAGTCTTACATTACTTGTTTTAAGATCACATATGGCAATTCTAAAACTAGAACCCATTTGTGGTTCTACAACACAAATAATCTTATCTTCAATCTGTCTTGTGGCATAAATAGTACCTTGAAGATTAGTAAAAAAATACTTTGGATAAGTTAACGGTGTAATTTCAACAATATCTATAGATTCTTGATCTTCAAGAGTTTGAACTATATCCATAGCATCATCATAACTCTCAAAGTGAATACACCAATCATCAAATCTTTTATTAAAATGTTCTAAATCTTCATCTAGAAAACCACCTGCTAAGGATTGTAAAGCAAAAATAGACACGAAAAACACCTTTAAATATATACAATTTCAAAAGTTGATTTTAACATATTTAACTTTTAAATTTAACATCCTCTTTACACTTAAGAGTGTAAAATTAACTTAAATGTTAAATATATGGAGTTATTACGTGCAAATAAGAGTCTATTACGAGGATACAGATTGTGGAAATGTTGTATATTATGCTAATTATTTGAAATTTTGTGAACGGGCACGAAGTGAACTTTTTTTTCAAAAAGGTTTATCTCCACATAATGATGATGAATTTTTTGTGGTTAAAAGTGTGCAAGCTGATTATGTAAAATCTGCTGTATTTGGAGATTTACTTGATATCACTACTAAACTTATTGAAAAGAAAGCTGCTTCAATAGTGATGTATCAAGAGGTTTTTAGAAATGATGAACTTTTATTTAGAGCTACATTCAAATTAGCTTTTTTAAAAAACTACAAACCTTCTAAAATTCCTATTGAATTATTAGAAATTTTTAATTAGGAATTTTTTATGTTTAAATCTATATTTATTGTAATCTTTTTATTTTCAGCTTTATATTCAAATCAAAATATCTTAAATGAGAATCAAACTTTTTTTCTACCACAGCAAAATAATGAAGCAAAAGATAAAATTATTGAGTTAATCTCAAACTCAAAAGAGAGTATTAAGATTTCCATGTATAATTTTTCTTATAAAAAATTTGCAAAAGAATTGGTAAATGCGTCTAAAAAAGGTGTAAAAATTGAGCTGATTTTAGATAAAAAGAAAGTTGAAGAAGATAATGATATTTATAAATATCTAAAAAATAATGGAATAAAAATAATTATTCCTAAAAAGAAGCTTCATACTAAAATAGCTTTGATTGACAATACCACATTAATAATAGGTAGTTTGAATTGGACAAAAGAGTCTTTTGAAGAAAACTACGAAATATTATTAATATTAAATGATAAAAAAATAATTAATGAAACAAATATCTTCTTTAATAGTTTTGATTGATTTCTTAAATATCTAGACTAATTTAATATATAAAAATAAAAAATATCTTTATTATTAAGTTAACTTCATGAACTATCTTCAGTAAAAAATTTTACAAAAAATCAAGTAAAAAAAGGCTAATATAGTATATTGAGATTAATAAAAATATAAAGGTATATTTAGTGTTAGAAATATTTGTTATTGCTTATTGTTTGTATTTTGCATTCAATACTTATACATCTTTTATGCAAATTGGATTTGTAAAAGATGCGAAAAAATTAAAACCAATTATTTTAGATTCAGAAAAATATGAAGAGGCTGCGAACTATTCTATTGAAAAAGAAAAAATTGCTATTGCTTCATCATTTTATGATTTTATTTTATTTATTTTATGGATTAGCTTTGGTTTGTCTTTATTGGATTCTTTAATTACTGTTGAATCAATGTGGTTAAAAGCTGTCGTTTTTGTGGATTTATTTATTATTATAAATTGGATTTTCACTTTACCATTTGAGTTGTATTCAACTTTTAAATTAAATAAAAAGTATGGTTTCTCAAATATGACTCCAGCTTTATTTATCAAAGATACATCAAAAACTGGATTGTTATTTTTAATATTTGGATCGGCTGTTATTGCTGGGATTTCATTTATTATAAATAGTTTTTCTACTTGGTGGATTTGGGGATTTGTTTTTATATTTTCAATTATTATATTAATAAACATGCTTTATCCAGTTATTAGAGATAAGATGTTTGATAAATTCGAAAAACTAAAAGATAAAGAATTAGAGCAAAAAATAGAAAATCTTTTAGATGAAGTTGGATTTAAAAGCTCGGGTGTATTTTCTGTTGATGCTAGTAAAAGAGATAATCGTTTAAATGCTTATTTTGGTGGACTGGGTGCCACAAAAAGGGTTGTTTTATTTGATACTTTAGTTGAAAAATTAACTCACAATGAATTATTAGCTGTTTTAGGTCATGAACTTGGACACTTTAAAAATGGAGATATTATTAAAAATATTGGAATTATGGGTGTTGTAATGTTTGTGTTTTTTGGAATTTTTGGAAATTTACCAGATGAGTTATTTTTAGGATTACATATTAATAATGAACCTTATGCAATTATTGCTGTGTTCTTGATTTTTTCACCTATTTTATCATTTTTCTTAATGCCTTTGATTTCGTTGATTTCAAGACATAATGAATATGCTGCTGATGAGTTTGGTTCTAATTTAGCATCGAAAGAGGATTTAGTAAGTGCTTTATTAAAACTTGCAAATGAGAATAAGTCATTTCCTCTTTCTCATCCTATTTATATATTTTTTTACTATTCACACCCACCATTAGTAGAGAGATTTAAAGAGTTGGGTTATGATGTAAATAATATTAATAATGGAGAGTTCAATTATGTTAAATGATGGAATGATTGAGGTTAGTTACTTAACACTAATAGTATCAGTAATTGCAATATTGTCAGGTTTGTTGATTATTTTACAATTTTCAAGACAAAAATATGAGAATCAATTAAAAGCTCTTCAAGATGAAGCTTTATTAAAATTAAAAGCTTTAAATGAAAGAATTGAGTTAAATCATAGTTCATATGAAGGTCAAATTAATACTTTAAATACTGAAAATAGAAAACTAGAAGAAGAGAAAAAGCTTATTAAAGAGAGTTTTGAAGATAAGTTAAAAGTTGTTGAAAAACACGCTGGACAAATAAATGATAATATAGTTGAAACTTACGAGTTGAAGTTATCTAATTTAGCTAAAGTCTCTGATTCAAAAGAGAAACAACTTTTAAGAGAATTTGAAATAAAAGAGGAAAATTTCAACGAAAAAATTACTCTTTTAGAAGATTCAAAAAAACAGATGAAAATAGAATTTGAAAATCTTGCAAATAAACTTTTTGATGAAAATCAAAAAAAATCAAATATAAATTTAGGTCAAGTTTTAACTTCATTTAAAGATCAACTTGATTCTTTTGGAAAAAGAGTAAATGAGATTTACAATGAAGAAACAAAACAAAGATCTTCTTTATTAACAGAGATTAAAAATTTAAAAGATTTAAATAATCAAATATCAACAGATGCTGTAAACTTAACAAAAGCTCTTAAAGGACAAAATAAAACTCAAGGTGATTGGGGAGAAATGATTTTATCTTCTATTCTTGATCAAACGGGTCTTAGGGAAGGTAAAGAGTATACAATTCAAGGATCATTTAATGATAATGATGGAAAAAGATTAAGACCTGATGTTATAGTTCATTTACCTTCTAAAAAAGATATTGTTATAGATTCTAAAGTGTCTTTAAACTCATATATAGCTTATTGTAAAACAGAAAATGAAGCTCACAAAGAAACAGCTTCAAAAGAGTTAGTAAAATCTATAGTTTCTCACATAAGAGGATTAAGTTCTAAAAGATATGAAGAGATAGATGGTGTTAGAACTTTAGATTTTGTTTTAATGTTTATTCCAGTGGAAGGTGCTTTTATACTTGCAACTTCAACAGATGATTCATTGTTTAAAATGGCATTTGAACATAATATCATGCTAGTTTCTCCATCAACTTTATATGTTACTTTAAGAACTATTGAGAATATTTGGAGAAATGAACATCAGAATGAGAATGCACAATTAATTTCTAAAAAAGCAGCTGATTTATATGATAAATTTGCAGGATTTGTGGCAGATATTGAAGATATTGGTGTTAATATAAATAGAACTCAAAAATCTTATGAGAGTGCCATGAATAAATTATCATTAGGAAATGCAAATTTAATCAAAAGAGCAGAAGAGTTTATAGAATTAGGTGTTAAACCTAAAAAACAAATTTCTTCAAAATTATTAGTTCAAGAGGAAGAGTAATATTATGGAATTAGCCATTTTATTAGCAAATAATTTTTTAGTATTATTGGATGCTATGGCTATTTATGTTTTATTTGGTTTATTATTCGCAGGTATTTTAAAACAGATTATACCAGATGATTTTGTTATAAAACATCTGGGGCGTGGATCTGTTTCTTCTGTTGTTAAAGCTACATTATTTGGTATTCCACTTCCTGTTTGTTCATGTTCTGTTATTCCTCTTGCTCAGAGTCTTAAAAAAGAGGGTGCTAGTAAAGGTGCTGTTCAGAGTTTTCTGATTTCATCACCAATTACAGGAGTTGATTCTATTTTAGCAACATTCTCATTCTTTGGTTTAATATTTACAATTTTTAGACTTATCTCTTCTGTTATAATTGCAATAATTGTAGGACTTATTCAAAATTTTGTGGATAATGATGAAAAGCTTATAAAGGAAGATGTGCCTGTTTCTTCATGTGGATGTACAAGTTCTTGTTCTTCTACTGCTGTAAAAAAGAGTTTTTCTATTAAAGCTGCTTTTTCTTATGCTTATGTGACACTTTTTGTTGATATGGTTAAACCTTTATTTATTGGTTTGATTTTTGGGGCTTTATTTACTACTCTTGCACCAAAAGAGTATACATCTTTACTTTTTGAAAATCAGATTTTAACTTATATTGTAATCATGCTTTTTTCTATGCCTTTATATGTTTGTGCAACTGCTTCATTGCCAATTGCTGCTGCTTTAATGATGGAAGGAATGAGCGCAGGAGCCGCATTTATTTTTTTAACAGCAGGTCCTGCAACAAGCGCTATTACGATGAGTGTTGTTTATAAGACCTTAGGTAAAACATCATTGATAATATATTTAAGTACTATTGGAATTTTATCTTTTCTTTTTGGTTTTGGATTTGATTCTTTTTTTAGTGATGTAAATATTTTACAATTTGATTTACATAATGAAGAAACAAGTTTAATCTCTCAGATTGCTAGTTTGATTATGCTTTTTTTAATGGCTTATTATTTAATAAAACCTTTACTTTTTAAAAAGAAAAGTGAAAGTTCTTCTTGTTGTTCTTCTGATTCATCTTCTTGCTCTGATGTAAAAACTGAAACAAAAGTTGATAATAAATTAAATTTTACTAAAAATAATCCAAATTCAAATAATTTCAAATTTAAGGTTTAATGGGTGAAATGGGAAAATAATAGAAAAAGTTCAAATATAGAGGATAAAAGAAACGAATCTGGTTCAAATTTTGGTTCAAATCAAAATAGCTCAATAATGATGCTTTTGCCTATTATTAAAATGCTAATTGGAACTAAAATTGGAAGAATAATTTTAGTTGTTGGTGTTATTGCTTATTTCATGGGATTTAATCCCTTGGCACTTTTAAATATGCAAGAGAGTTCTTCTTCAAATTCTTCATCAAGTGTTGTAAATACTCAAAAAGATGATAAAAGTGCACAGTTTGTAAGTTCTGTCTTAGCTCAAACTGAGGATATTTGGTCAAATGTTTTTTCAAAATATAATGCAAATTATATTGAACCAAAATTGGTTTTATTTAGAAATTCTGTAAAAAGTGGCTGTGGATTTGCTTCTTCTCAAACTGGACCTTTTTATTGCCCTGCTGATCAAAAAGTTTATTTAGATTTATCTTTTTTTGATGAATTAGCAAAAAGACATTCGGCTCCTGGTGATTTTGCTCAAGCTTATGTTATTGCTCATGAAATTGGACATCATGTTCAAAATATTACAGGAACTATTTCAAAAGTACAAAAGGCAAAACAAGGATTAAATGATAAACAAGAAAATGCCTTACAAGTAAAAGTTGAATTACAAGCTGACTGTTATGCAGGACTTTGGGCATATTATAGTAAAAAAGATTTTGATTCAATAGAAGAGGGAGATATAGAAGAAGCTTTAAATGCAGCAAGTGCAATAGGTGATGATACATTACAGAAAAAAGCTCAAGGCTATGTGGTACCAGATGCATTTACTCATGGAAGTGCAGTTCAAAGAATGGCTTGGTTTAAAAAAGGTTTCCAAAATGGAACTTTAGAATCTTGTAATACTTTTAATTAGAGAAAGGAAAATATGCAAGATAAATTGTCACACTACCTAAATGAAAGTCCAACAGTATTTTTTATTTTAAAAAAAGAGAATAAGTCTTGGGAACTTGAATATGTTACTTCAAATGTTGTAAATTTATATGGTTATAGTGCCGAAGATTTTTTATTAAAAAAAATAAAACATGAAGATTTTATTTTTACAGAGGATTTACATACTTTTAGAAGCGAGATAAGACAGGTTTCAAAAGTTATAAAAAATGAGTATATATATAATCCTTATCGATTAGTGAGAAATGATCAAATAATTTGGGTAAATCATATTTTAAAAATAATTCATGATGAGAATGGAAATGTTAGCCATTATTATGGATATTTAAATGATATAACAGAATCACAAAAAATCAAAAAAGAACTTGAACAACATCTTAATATTATTAATAATAATGTTTTAATAACTATTTCAAATCAAGATGGTTTTATTATTGACGTAAGTGATGCTTATTGTAAACTAACTCAATTTACGAAAAGTGAGCTAATTGGAAAAAAACATAGTATATTTAGACATTCAAGTATGGATGATACTTTCTTTAAAGAGCTTTGGGAAACTATTTTAAATGGAAAGATTTGGAAAGGTGAATATAAAAATATAAAAAAAGACGGAACAGAATTTTGGGTTGAAAACTCAATTACTCCGAATTTTGATGAATATAAAAATATTACAGGTTTTACCTCTGTTTATAATGATATTACAGATAAAAAGAAAATATCTGAAATTTCAATTACTGATTTTTTGACTGAATTGTATAATAGAAGACATTTTAATACTATTTTTGATTTAGAATTTAAAAGAGCAAAACGGGATAAAAAGAATTTTATTCTTCTTATTTTGGATATAGATTTTTTCAAACAGTACAATGATACCTATGGTCACGATGGTGGAGATATAGTTTTAAGAAAAATTTCTGATATTATTAAAGCTACTTTAAAAAGACCTAATGACTATCTTTTTAGATTAGGTGGTGAGGAGTTTGGAATTATTACATCTGATATTGAATATATTGGAGTTGTAAGATTATGTAATAGATTATTAAGTTCAGTTATGGATTTAAAAATTAAACACAGAACTAGTCTTGTTAATGATTTTGTTACTATTTCAATTGGAGCTCAAATTGTAAAAACTTCTAGTGATATTAATGAAAATTTAGTATTTAAATTTGCTGATAATGCTTTATATGAAGCAAAAAAGCAAGGAAGAAATAGAGCTGTTATAAAAGAATAAGGTCTATTTCTTAAGCACAATAGTTTTAAAGATATTTAAATTATTTAGTATATAAATGGCAACTATCGTACAAATAGTTCCCAAAATAGTATTGTATGTGATCTTTTCATCTAAAAATATTGCACTTAATATTAAAGCAGAAGCCGGAACTAAAAATATAAAACTTGTAACTTCTTTTGTTCCTAGTTTTGTAATACCAACAAAATAAATAGAAGTTGCAAATGTAGTACTTAATATTGTTATTACAAACATATTTAACCAAAAAATATAATCAAAATTTAATACCGCTTTAAAAAGAGTATCTTCTATAAAAAATGTATATATAACAAATGTTGAAATAATATAAACATAAAAAGTAAATACCATGGCATTTGTTTTTGTAGCTTTTGAACTAATGATTGTTAATATTGGCCATAAAATCGAAGCAATCAAAAAGTAGATATTATCTTTTGAAAATATTTCAGATAAATCAAAACTCCAAATATTTAACATAGTCAAAACTCCAAAGCCACCAAGAATCAGTGCAAAGGAGTGTTTTAAACTAATAGTTTTTTTATGAATGATTGCTAAAATTATAAATGTATTAATTGGAATTAATGTGGTAACCAAAGCTCCACCAAAACCAGCAGTTCCATGTTCAAC
>JAHIWE010000098.1 GCA_018816105.1 bacterium
ATTTTATTAATCATCGAAAAAGCCTCTTTATTTAGTAGTGATTTTATTATTTAATTTATAAATCAGGTTCATTATATCTAAAATATATTATAAAAATAATAATGACTAATTTTAAAAAAATTTAAAAAATTTTATTAGTTTTAGCAAAGCCACCCAAAGCTTTATATATAATACATAAAAAATAAATAAAAAGAGAAAAATTTGAATAAAATTTATGATGTAATAGTAATAGGTGGTGGACCTGCTGGAATAATGGCAAGTATTAGTGCTGCAAAAGAAAATAAAAAAGTATTACTTCTTGAAAAATTACCAAAAATAGCAGCTAAATTAAAGGCCACAGGTGGTGGAAAATGTAATCTTACAAATACTTTATCAACTGATGAGTTTATGGGAAAATTTGGCAAAAATGGAAGATTCATGAGTCATGCCTTAGAGGCTTTTAATGCAAAAGATTTAAGAGATTTTTTTGCATCAATTGGAGTTGAGACAATTGCTCGAGATGGTTTTAGAGTATTTCCAGCAGATCATAGTTCTAGTATTATTTTAAAAGCTTTAGATGATGAACTTGAAAGATTAAAAGTAGATATTGATTGTGGTGTAGATATTCAAAGCATACAAAAACTTGATGATATTTTTATTATAAAGTCAAATAAAAAAAACTATGAATCAAAAAATATTATTTTAGCAACGGGAGGTTTAGGATATCCCACTTTAGGAGCTACAGGAGATGGATATATTTTTGCCAAAGAGTTTGGTCATGAAGTAACTTCTTTGCATCCAGCTATGATGCCATTATTTACAAAAGAGAAAAATTTTGCGGCATGTAAGGCTGATACTATTGCAAAAGCTATTTTAAAAGTGGATATTCCAAAATACAAAAAACTAAAACTAACAGGTGATATGATTTTTACAAACAATGGAATAAGAGGTCCTGTGGTTTTAGATT
This sequence comes from bacterium, assembly GCA_018816105.1. Lineage (GTDB taxonomy): Bacteria > Campylobacterota > Campylobacteria > Campylobacterales > Arcobacteraceae > Aliarcobacter. The sequence continues at coordinate 947 of JAHIWE010000098.1, forward strand.
TTGCAAGGGAACTAACTCCAATTTTAGCCAAACACAATGAAGTTCCACTTTTAATTAGTTTTTTAAAAGGTATGAATGAAGAGCAGATTTATACACATATTAAAAAAGAGATTGAAAAAAATCCAACAAATTGTGTTTTAGAAAACTTAACTACTTTATTAGCTTTAAGTGTAGCTCAAGAGATTTGTAATGTTTGTGACATAGATTCAAGCCAAAAGTTTAAAAATATAGATGGATTAAAAAGAGAAAAACTAATAAAAACTTTAGCTTGGACGCCCCTTACTGTAATTGGTCATGAAGGTTTTAAAAATGCGATGATTACAAGAGGTGGAGTTGATTTAAAACAAATTGATTCAAAAACTATGGAAAGTAAGCTTATATCTGGATTATTTTTTTGTGGAGAAGTTGTAAATATAGATGGACCTTGTGGTGGATATAATCTTCAATGGTCATTTTCAAGTGGAAATCTTGCAGGAAAAACAGGAAATTTATATTAAGATTGTATAAAAAATCATAAAGGAAAAATATGAATAATACAGCAAAAATTTTATGGACTACAGATAATAAAGAAACAGCAATGAATATGATATGTTTATATGCACATAATGCAAAATTAAAAGCTTGGATACCAAATGTTCAAATTTTAATTTGGGGAGCATCTCAAGGATTAGTAGCAAGGGATAAAGAAGTTCAAGAAAAAATAAGACAAATGATAGCTGATGGCGTAGAAGTTATTGCTTGTCAAAAGTGTGCTGAAGATTTAGGAGTTGTGAGTGAGCTTAAATCTTGTGATATGCAAGTTTATTATACAGGTGAATTATTAAGCTCTTGGGTTAAAAGTGGTGAGAGTATTATTTCTGTTTGATTTTTAGTATTGAAAAAGAAATAAAACTAAGAAAGAATAAACTTAATCCAATAAGTAAAAAGAAATCTTGAATTTCCACAAAATCCAAAAGAGGGTGAAAAACAATAGGTGATAAAAACTGTCCTAAAAATATGGCAGAGGTAAAATATCCTGAGCTTTTCACTCTTTTTTCATGGCTTGTTTTACTCAACATCCAAGCAGTTACATTTGTCATCATAATTCCACCTGCAAAACCTAAAATAGGGCTTGTTATAAAAAAGAAGTATATATTATTTATAATACCTACAATTGAAAATCCAAGTGCTATTAAAGTAATTCCTAGTAAATAAATATAAAGATAGTTTAATTTTGTTTTTAATTTAGAAAAAGCAATAGCTCCTAAGGCATTGCAAAAAAATGCGCTTGCTATTATGGTCCCTGCCATCTTTCCACTAGCATCAAATTTTTCTATTAATAAAAATGGAATTTGTGTGGGTAAAATAAAAAACAAAAGCATATAAATAAATGCAAGAAAATAGACAACAAGCATATTTTTACCAATATTTATTGATAACTCTTCTTGAGTATTTTCTACTTTTACTTCTTTTAAATTTACAAAAACTAAAGGTAATAAAAATATACCAACAAAGTATATAGCAAAAGGAAAACGCCAGTTTATATCAGATAAAAAACCACCACCCATTACAAAAAATACTCCACCAATAGCCATAAAAGCACTTTGAAATCCCATAAATTTGTGCCTGTCGTGCTCTTTGAAATAATCACCAACTAAAGAAGTTGAAACTATCATCAACGTAGCCACACATAATCCAAATAAAGCTCTTGAAATTAAAAGTGATTCAATACTATTTAAATAAAGCCCAGCTGTTCCAAAAAGTGAAAAGAAAAATAAAGCAATTAAAACTGATTTCTTCTTTCCAAATCTAAAAATAAAATGCCCTAAAATAGGTGCTAAAATAGCAATTACCAAAGAGGGCAAAGTAAGCATCAATCTTGAATAAAACTCAATATTAGCAATAGTTGTAAAATACTCTTTAAGGTGTGGAAGTGCTGTAACAATTGCAACATTTGACATACTTGTTGTCATTGCTAATAAAAGAAGGGTAAGGATAGTTAATTTACTTATATTATTCATTTTGGGATTATAGTGGAAGTTTATTATTAAAAACTTTCTAAAATGTCTATTTGATGATTTTTTTTATAATTAAATCTAAACTCACACTCTTTTAAATAGTAAAAGAAATTATCCTCTTCAATACCTTTGTATTTTTTTAGATTCTCTTCTAAGTATTTCCAAAATTCATTTAGTTTTGTTTGATGGGAGTTTTTTGAGTGGATTTTATTCCAGTTTAGATATTGAATAAAACCATCTTCCATATCAAAAGCTCTATTTCCAATTTTTGGCATTAAAAGAGTATATACTTTTTCATTTGAATAAAATCCCATAATATTTATGGCTTGACTTAGGGATTTCTTTTTTCTTTTCTTTTCTCGCTCTTTTATATAATAAAACTCTTCGTATTCGTTATACTCTTTGATTGAGTTATTGTACTCATCTTCTAAAAAAACAGCTATTTTTTTTCTAAATATATCAAATCTATCTTTTACTGTTTTGTAGTTTAGGTTTAGCTCTTTTGATGTTTCTAATGCGTTTTTATTTTCACAAAATTTTATGATGATCTCTTTATCTTTTTGCAGTTTTTTTAAGGAATATTTTTTTGCACAAATTTTACATTTGATGTAATCATTAGCTAGAGTATAAAAAGTAGTGTTATTGCAGTTTTGACAAATCATAAATTTATTTTAGCACTATTTGTATAATTTTTGTTCTAAAAATACCTAAGAGATTTAAAAAATTATGATAAGTTTATAGTTTAAAAAAT
>JAHIWE010000099.1 GCA_018816105.1 bacterium
AAGCAATTTTCTCAATCTCTTTTTTTGTTGTTATATCAATTCCCACAGAAACAAAATTTTCTATACAATTATCATGAAAATTCATTTTTGGAATTATATGTTGCTCTAACCAATATTCTTCGCCATTTTTATTTTTATTTTTGATTTCTCCAATCCATGTTTTACCATTTAAAATAGTGCTCCATAAATCTTGAATTACATCTTTGTCTCTAGTTTTATTTTTTATTATTGCCATTGGTTTGCCAATTAACTCTTCTTTTGAATAGCCACTTGATTTCTCAAATGCACTACTTACATGAATTATTGTACTATCAGCTTTTGTTGTTGCTGTTATTACATATTTATCTATAATCAAAGTAAATTCATTTAATTTTTCATGGGCACGTAAAAGTTTTTCTTGAAGTCTTGAAGGTGTTTTTGATGCTAAAAGAGCCATGAATAAACTTAAAATTACAGTTAATAGAAAAACAAAAATTGCTGTATTTATTTTTTCAAGCATTAAGTCTTTTTTATAATCTTGTTTTGTTTTAAAAATCATTATTGGATTATCATCATTTTTAAAAATATCTTTTAAGGGGTAAAGATAAACTCCTGTTGAATTTAATCCATCTGGAAAATCATCTTTAATATCTTTTTTTATATTTTTATATTTATTAAAAGAAAGATTATTATTTTTGTGTAATATATAATTTTGATCTTTATCAATAATATAGTGATCAAATGAAGATGATGTACCGATTGCCTCAAATAAATTGTTCATAAGTATATTTACTATTACAGCACCTGCGAATTCATTATTTTGTATGATTGGTATTGCTACTCTAAGAGTTGGTTTATATGGGACTTCTATTTTCCCATGTTCCATATTTAAATCTAGTTTTGAATACCAAATATCCTCATTTTTACTTGATGATAAAATTTTGAAATATTCTCTTTGAGCTTTATTTTGTAAATCTTTTGTATCTACTAAAAAAACATCTTTATCTTTTCTTTCTACACGAATTACTTCTTGACCATTTTTATCAAGTAATCTGGCTTGCATTATTATATTATTACTACTTGTAATTGCAAAAAATATTTGTTCTAATTCCTCTTTTTTATAGGAATTATTAGATGTTATATAATCTCTAATAATTTTGTTATTGCTTAAAGATTTTACAATATTATCCATATTATCTATAGTTGGTTTTAATATTGTATTGATTTTTATTTCTGAGATTTCTTTTGCTTTTCTATCTAATTCTTTTTGTATATCACTAATTTGAAAGGAGTAACTAATAACTGCACCAACTAAAGAAATAATTATTCCAAAGATGATAAAATAAAGAGTAAAGAATTTGTGAAAATTTTTTTGCGTCAAAATAAGCCCTTGAAGTTGATTAAGCTTATTTTAACATAAAGATACTTTGTTTTTCTTGTTTATATTTGGAAATCTATTGGCTTGTTTATTTTATCATCATTCCATTCAAATATAAAACACATAGGAAGTTTATCTCTTTTATTTAATATAATAGCAGTTATATATCCAGAAATAAATATAGATAAAATTGCAAGCAATGAAGCAAATGCAAGTGTTGATAATCCAGTTAATCCTTGTCCAACTGTACAACCAATTGCTAATACACCACCAACTCCCATTAAAGAGCCACCTATCATATTATATTTTACTTTATTTATATTTTGATTAGCAGTACATCCAAAGCTATATTTTTTATTTGCAAATGACATTAAAAATGTACCTAACAATACTCCACAAACAAGAGTAATTGCAAAACTTAATTCATTTACTTCGTAATAGCTAAATAATTCAATTGTTTTTCCTATTGGATATACAAATGATATACCTGAAAGTGCAATTTCTCTTTCTAAACTTTCAGCACCCATAACCCCACTTACATACCAAGCAATACTTACTAATAATCCTATTAATACACCATCAATTAAAGTGAAAATTCTTTTTATTTTTTTTACTAAAAGTAGTAAAATAACAAATAAAATTCCAATAATAACGTATATATTCATTTGAGTATTTTCAATTACAGATGACCATTCTATTAGAGTTGTATTATTTACAAATGGATTTAAAATTCCAAATAATAAACCTTTAGTTGTAGCGTATGCAAAAAGTCCAATAAACAATAAAGTAACTAAAGCATTTGAATCACCTTGTGCATACTTTACTAAACTTCTACTACTACAACCATCAGCTATCATCATTCCAGAACCAAATAATAATCCACCAAAGATAATTGCAAAATAGTTGATATTGCTTTTATAATAGTTTGTTTGTGTTAAATCAATTTCAAAATGATTTGCAATAAATGTTGTAGAAATTATTGCTACAATCATTGCCATAACAACAGAAGCTGCTCTTTTTGTAGATTTTGTAAGAATATAATCTTTTATTGAACCACTAAAACAAAATTGGTTTTTTTGGGCAATTGCTCCAAAAGCAAGACCTATTATCAAACCTAAAATATTTATTATTTCATATATTTCTAAATCAAACATTTTTATACATCATCCTCATCATCTGTCATATCTTCTAAATCTTGAAGAATTTTAACAGCATCCTCTTCTGATAATATCTTTTTTTCAATATACGATATTACTTGATTATAATATTTTTTTACATCAAGCATATAGTCTAACTCTATTTTTAAATCTTGACTATCTTTTTGTTTTGCAAGGAATTTTTTTATTGTTGCAATTTCTTCATCTAGTTGAATTAAAACTTCTGTTCTTAATAATTTCTCTAATTCTTCTATTTTATTCATAATAATTTCCTTTTATTTTATATGATTATTTACTGTATTTGGAATAACTGTTCCACTAGCTTGATATTTTAATGCATCAGGGTAACATTTATAGTGATTTCTCACTATTTGTGCCAGTTTTTCTTTTGTTTGAGTATTTATTACTCCATTATTATCAATATTATTAATAATATTTTTTAATAATTCATCTTGAGGCGTTTGCATTTTTATAATCCAAGATTCTAATAATTTTTTATTTATAAATTTAGGTAAAGACCCCATAATTCCAATATCATTTTGATTATGAATTAAAAGACCAGATGTTGTGCCTCTATCTAGGGTTAAAACTTGAAAAAGATATAAAGTGTGATAATCAAGTTGTTTTTTAATATCTTGAACACTAAATGTCTGTCTTGTTTTAAATGCATTTGCAATAATATCAATATATGTATCAATAACTGCTTTTCCAAATTCTAAAGCAAAACTTGAATCTCTTTGTTTATCTTTTGTTTTATAATTTTCTAAATAAAAGTGAGAAACACCTCTATGTCTATTTAAAGATGGAATGAAAAAATATTTTTCTCCTTGTTTTTTTCCTTCTTCATAATTCTCTTTTGAAATTTCTTCTAAGCAATCATCAAATATTTTTTTATCTTCATCATTTTTAATACTTGGATTTAAATCAGCCATAACACGCCAATATGAATTTCCATCTCTTAAAGCTGTTAAGCTAATATGAATGTGAATAGATGGAACATTTGGATTTTTTGGATGAATAATTGTGGAAATTGCTGTTGCACTTTGTAAGTTCTTATTAGGAATTTCATCATAATGAACTTGAGATACATTTACACTTGCTGTATTAAATAAAACTTCATCCCTTGCTTCAAATCTACTTCCACCACCACAAGTTCCATTTTCTCTTAACCAAATAACTTCTTTAAATTTTTTATTTTTCCCTAATTTAGCGCTTAGTTCATCTAATTTATCTACAAATCTTTTTTGTAAACTTCTAACTAATAAATAAGCATCAATGGCTTCTTGAGCCTTTGCCATAATCATTTTCATTTATAAATAACCTTCAGTTTTTTTTCTATTGTAACCAAAATCTCATAAATATTTTAGATGAATTTGTTATACTAAGTAAATTTATTACTAAGGAATACTTTGATTAATATCGGTATCTATATTTATGGAGACGCTGAAGTTTTGGATTTTGCAGGGCCATTTGAGGTTTTCTCAACTGCTTCAAGATTTCTAAAAAAGAGTGAAAAACTAAACGTTTTTTTAATATCTCAAAATAATAAAGTAGTCAAAGCAAGAGGTGGATTTAATGTTTGTGCTCACCACAGCTTTTTGGATACTCCTATTATTGATATACTTATTATTCCAGGTGGTATACATAAAAAAGAAATGAAAAAAAAGAGTGTAATAAACTGGATTCATGAGCAATCAAAAAAATGTTTAATTACAGCATCTGTTTGTACAGGAGCATTTTTATTAGCAAAAGCAAAAGTTATAAAAAAAGAAAATGTAACAACTCACTGGGAAGATATAAAAGATTTAGAAGAATCTTTCCCAAAATTAAATGTAATAAAAAATAAAAGATGGGTAGAAGATGAAAATATCATAACTTCAGGGGGAATTAGTGCTGGAATTGATATGAGTTTATATCTTGTCTCTAAATTATATGATGAAAAATTAGCACTTAGAACAGCAGAACAAATGGAATTTGTTTGGACTAGTGATAATTAAAACAAGATTGTTGATATATTAAAATAGTATAATTCCAAAAAACAATAATTTTAATGGAACTATTTTATGAAAGAATTTATACAACTATTACCAAAAGCTGAACTACACTTACACATCGAAGGATCATTAGAACCTGAGATGATGTTTTCTTTTGCAAAAAAAAACAATATACAAATACCTTATAAAAATATAGAAGATGTTAAAAAAGCCTACAATTTCTCTAATTTACAAACATTCTTAGATATATATTACGCTGGTGCAAATGTACTTATTACAAAAGAAGATTTTTATGATTTAACTTGGGCTTACATTTTAAAATGTGTTGAAAATAACATTATTCATACAGAAATATTTTTTGATCCACAAACTCACACACAAAGAGGGATATTATTCAAAACTGTAATTACAGGAATAAAAGAAGCCTTGGATGATGCAAAAGAAAAATATGGAATCACATCA
>JAHIWE010000100.1 GCA_018816105.1 bacterium
ACCACCAACAATAAACATGATGGCAACAACTTCAATAGAAAACAACTCTTTTACTTGCTTTGAGAAAATAAACCCAATAGCTGCAATTGGTAAAAAAGCAATCATAACTTTTACCCATAAGTTGATATGTGCAAATGTAAACTTCGATGGATAGTTTAAAACTACTGCTAAAATAGCAGCAAACTGAATGATAACTTCATAAGCTTTATTTATATTTGTTTGTTCAATTCCTAAAAATTCACTAGCTACTATTAAGTGGCCTGTAGATGATATTGGTAGAAACTCTGTAATACCTTCGATTACTCCTAATATTGCGGAATCGAAAATTGTCATTTTAATCCTTTTTCTTTTGTTAAGTTTAAAAATTGTTTTAAACTTCTTTTTTCTTTGAGACCCAAATTATAGTCAATTTTTTTTAAATATAGTAGAATATTATTTTTAGAAACGCCAGATCTTTTAGAATATTGCTCTAAAATGTATTGAGGAATCTTAATATGCTGCTTATTGAAGTTTTTTGTGACTTTTTCTAAAGCTTTTTTATTTGAGTTAAAACACAAAACTGCAAATACAAAAGGCAGATTATATTTGTTTTTCCACTCTTTGGCTAAATCGATTTTTATTACATCAGGATTTTCATGATAAAACTTTAAAGCCTTATCTCCTATGATAACCTTTCCTTCTAAATCCAAAACCTTTGCTAGGGCATTTGATGTTTGTGATTGAAAATCACTCTCTTGAATACCAGGAATTAATAAAACTGATAATACTTCATCCTGTGCAACTATTCCAAAATCTAAATACTTGTCATTTCTTGAAGCAATTGATGAGATAAATGCGCTATCAACTTTTCTTTTTTTAAATTTATTGTTTATAAAAGATGGATAAGATTTTTTATACTCTATTATGGATTTTTGTTGAGTAGATTTTATGTTTTTTTTTATAAAAATATGAAAGGGTAATAAATTTATAAAATCTATTTTTGCAAATATCATTAAATATTTGTCCTTATTATGTTAAAATTTTCTCGGTATAATAATATAAATATCATAAGAAGGGATTAAAATGGTGAAAATTGAGTTTTTAGGACCAATAAATAAAGAAGATATGGATTTAGATATTACAAATCTATCTCAATTAAGTGAAATATTAAAAAAAGATGCTGATGTATCTACTTGGCTTACAAATTGTGCAGTTGCAGTGAATGATACTTTAGTTACATCTAAAGATATAGCTTTGAAAGATGGAGATAAAATATCGCTATTACCTCCTGTTTGTGGTGGATGATTTATGGAAAATAGAAAAGATTTTTTACACTTGTTTGATGGGGCTTTACCTGTTGATCAAATAACAAACGCATGGTATGATAAATACAAAAATTCAAACTATGGAGCTATTATTACTTTTGTAGGTGTTGTAAGAGATGAAAATAAGATAGAGGGATTATCTTTTGATATATATGAACCTATTTTAAATAATTGGTTTGACACATGGCAAAAAAAAGCAAATGACTTAAATGCAATAGTACTAATGGCTCACAGTCGTGGTGATGTTTTTAATCATGAAAGTTCATATATAGCCGGCGTTTGTTCTCCAAAAAGAAGAGTAGCCTTAGAGTTAATAGATGAATTTGTAGAAGATTTTAAAGCACAAGCTCCAATTTGGAAATATGACATCATAGATAATAAAAGAATTTATGCACAAGATAGAAGCACAGCTATAAAAGGTTCAGGACTTTTATCATAAATAAGTAGAAAAAAGAAAGAAGACAAAAAATAAAATGAGAGTAGATTTACACAACCATACAACACTATGTAATCATGCAAATGGAACTGTTGATGAATATATACAAAGAGCTATTGAATTAGGAATTGATGAATATGGATTTTCAGATCATGCTCCTATGAACTATGATCCAAAATATAGAATGGATATCTCACAAAGAGCTTTATATGAAAAATGGGTTTTAGATGCAAAAGAAAAATATAAAGATCAAATAAAAATTTTATTAGCATATGAAGTTGATTATTTAGATGGATATATTTTAGATGAGATCAAAAATGCAAAAGTTGATTATCTAATAGGTTCAGTGCATTTTTTGAAAAATAAAAGTGATATGTGGGGATTTGATAATCCAGAATTTATTGGAGTTTATAAATCAAAAGATATAGATACTATTTGGGCTGAATATTTCCAAGCTATAAAAGCTATGGCAAAAACACAAATATTTGATATTGCTGGACATCTTGATTTAATAAAGGTATTCAAATTTTTACCAAAAAAAGATGTTAGATTAATAGCTTCAGATACACTAAAAGAAATAAAAAAATCAAATATGGTTTTAGAAATAAACCCAGCGGGTCTACGAAAACCAATAGGCGAAACATATCCTTCTAGACAATTATTAGAACTAGCATATGAAATGGATATAAATATTACTTTTGGTTCAGATGCACATGAAATAGACCAAGTTGGTTTTAAATATGAAGAAGCAGTAATTCTTGCAAAAGAAATTGGATATACAAAATGTGTTACCTTTGAAAATAGAGAAAAACAACTAGTTACTTTTTAATACTAAAGTATAAAAAAGAAATATTAAATCTTCACTTGTATAAAAAATATACAATGGTTTTATTTATTTTTATTTTATTTTAGCTACAATAATCTAAATAATTTGAAGGAGTTAAACCTATGGGTAAGTTCGTTAATAATACTGAAGAGTTTTTTGTATATTGTAAAGAAAATGAAGTTAAATTTGTAGATTTCAGATTTACAGATATGAAAGGTACATGGCACCATGTAACTTATATGATGAGTGCGGTTAGTGCTGGACAATTAGATAATGGTATGCCTTTTGATGGTTCATCAATTGATGCTTGGCAACCAATTCACAGATCAGATATGCTTTTAAAACCAGATGTTGGAACTGCATTTTTAGATCCTTTTACTGCTGATTCTACAATTATTGTAATTTGTGATGTTTATGACATCTACAAAAATGAAATGTATGAAAAATGTCCAAGATCTATTGCTAAAAAAGCGTTAACATTCTTAAGTGAATCAGGTGTTGGTGATGTTGCATACTTTGGTCCAGAAAATGAATTCTTCGTATTTGAAGATGTAAAAATCATTGATAAAGCAAATGAATCATACTATAGAGTTGATACTGAAGATGGTGAGTGGAATGACGGTGCTACTATCGAAGGTGGAAACATGGGTCATAGAGCTAGAACAAAAGGTGGATACTTCCCAGTAGCTCCTATTGATACAGGTGTTGATTTAAGAGCTGAAATGATGCAAGTTTTAGAGCAAGTTGGTCTAGAGGTTGTTCTTGGACACCATGAAGTTGCTCAAGGTCAACATGAATTAGGTGTTGTATTTGGTGACTTAATTGAAGCTGCTGATAATGTTCAAAAATTAAAATATGTAATTAAAATGGTTGCACACTTAAATGGTAAATCTGCTACATTTATGCCTAAACCACTTTATGGTGATAATGGAAATGGAATGCACGTACACCAATCAATCTGGAAAGATGGTAAAAACTTATTCTACAAACAAGGTGAATATGGAAATCTTTCAGAAATGGCTAGACATTATGTTGGTGGTGTATTTAAACATGCACGTGCTGTTGCTGCATTTACTAATCCATCAACAAACTCATACAAAAGATTAATTCCAGGATTTGAAGCACCTTCAATCTTAACTTACTCTTCTCAAAATAGATCAGCTTCTTGTAGAATTCCTTATGGAGCAGGTGAGAAAGCAACTAGAATTGAAATGAGATTCCCAGATTCAACATCTTGTCCTTATTTAGGGTTTGCAGCTATGTTAATGGCTGGACTTGATGGTATTAAAAATAAATATGAACCAATTGGACCAATGGATGACGATTTATATGAATTAGAATTAGATGAAATCAGAGAAAGAGGACTTCCTCAAATGCCACACACTTTAAGAGGTGCATTAGAAGCATTAGTTAGAGATAACGAGTTCTTACAACCTGTATTTACAAAAGATATGGTTGATACATACCAACACTATAAATTTGAAACACAAGTATGGCC
>JAHIWE010000101.1 GCA_018816105.1 bacterium
TCCACCTTCACACCAAAGTTCATTGTTCTTGCCACCAAAATTTAAAGCACTTTTTGCAGTAGTTTGTTTTGTAAGATTTTGAACTTTTCTTTTATTTCCCAAAAGTGCTTCATTTAGTGATTTATGAAAAGGAGGATTACATAGTGTAAAGTGATACTTATCCTCACTTGAAATAATACCTTTGAAAATATTTTTAGGATTTTCTTGCACTTTAACTTTGATATTATTTTTTAAAGACTCATTTGAATTTATGATATTTTCGAGTGATTGAATAGAAGTATCATCTATTTCACTTCCTACAAACTGCCAAGCATAAACACTAACACCAATAATAGGATAAATACAATTAGCACCAACTCCTATATCTAAGCCTTTTATATTATTTCCTTTTGGAATTCTTCCACCATTTGAACTTGCTAATAAATCAGCAATATGATGAATATAATCAGCTCGACCAGGAATTGGTGGACATAAATAACCCTCTGGAATACTCCAGTTTTTCACACCATAAAAATGAGAAAGTAAAGCCTTATTCAAGGCTATAACGGCATTAGGATTTGCAAAATCTATTGACAAATCATCATATTTATTTGGTCGTACAAACTCTTTTAGTGAATTTTCACTTTCTATCAAAGGTTTAAAGTCATATCTATCATTGTGGAAATTACGTGGATGTAAAGTTTTTTTCTTTGTTGTACTTGTCATTTTTGCCTAAATTATAAGTTTTTTAAAATTTCTAATTGTTTTTTACTTAAAACTTTTTGTGTTTTATAAACACAGTTTAAATGTGTTTTAGTAGCTTCAACTTTATATTTTGCTATTTCATTTACTAAATTTTCTAGTTCTTCAGGAGTAGAACCAGCTAAAATTTTTGTTGCAACTTCATTTTCAAGTGGCGCAAGTTTTTTCTTTGCATTCATTACTCCTGCCATTGTTTCTTCTCTTATTTCTAAAAGTTTTGTTTTTTGTTTTGAATCTAAAGCTAATTCTTTATTGTCCCAGTTTTTCTTAATTTCCATCGTCATGTGAGGAATCATATCCATTATTAAAAATGGTGCTCTATTTTCTGCTTGAAGAGATGTTAATCCTAATGCAATAAAAGAGATAGTAAACAAAAACTTTTTAATCATTTCTTTTCCTTAATTTTTTTTAAGTATAAAGTAATAAGGCTTATATAAAGATTTATAAACTTGTAAATGTAAGTACCGCTCTAGCTATTATTCTAACATCTTCTTTTTTATATACAAGATGAGCAAAGTCTGGATTTATAGATACAAATAATTCTTCGTTTTCTTTTATTAAAGCTTTTTTTATCCACATTTTATTATCTTTATAAATCAAAAATATTTTTTCATTTTCAAACTTTTTTTGAGATAAATCAGCTATTACTAAAGCTTTATTACTTATAAATGGTTCCATTGACTTACCATCTACTTGTATTACAAAAAGTGACTCTAAAGTGTAGGGAGTTTTTAATAAATATTTTGAAAATTCCAACTCTTTTTTCTGTATTTTTCCGTTTATATCTTGGTGATATTCTAATATTATTTTATCCATTTTATTCTAATGACTCTTTTGGTGAAGAAAAATAATACCCTTGAGAATACTCAATTCCCAAAGCTTTAATTTCTTCATAAATTTCTTTTGTATTTACATGTTCTGCAATCACTTTTATATTTGCTTCTTTTGCAAAAGATATAATACTTTTTACTAAAAGATATAAAATTTTATCTTCTAAAATATTTTTGATTATTGTTCCATCAATTTTAATATAATCTGTTTTTATTTCACTTAAATAAATAAAGTTTGAATAACCACTACCAAAATCATCAACAAAAATCTTATATCCTAAATCTTTCAATAATAGCAAAATATTTTTTCCATCTTTACTATTAATTAAATCTTCATTTTGAATTATTTCAATACCTAAACGATTTGAAATATTCTGTTTTTTTGCATAATTTTCTAAAATTTCTATGATTGATTTATCAAGTAAGTCTTTTGGTCTTAAATTAATATTTATATTAATATTTTCATTTTCTTCTAGCTTTTTAGAACAAATTCTTAAAACATTTTTTGTAATATTTCTTGATATAAAAGTACCTTCAATAATAGGTAAAATTTTATCAGGAAGAACAATATCACCTTTTTTATTAACAATTCGTAAAAGTGCCTCATAATGAGTAGTTTCATTTGTATTATTATTTATAATTTTTTGATAATAACAAAGTATTCTATCCTCATCTAAAGCTTCTTTTATATCATTTATTGAAAGCATTGAGCCATCATTGTCTTTTGATTCATCGTAAATCTGAATATTGTTTCTACCTTTATTTTTTGCATTATATAAAGCTATATCTGCTAGTTTAAAAGCGTCTGAGAAGTTTCTTGATTCATTTGGTTTTAAATTTATTCCAATAGAAACAGTCATATGAATATAATCTTTTTTTGTATAAAAAAATTTATATTGCCGAACATTTCTTAAAATTCTTTCTATTACATTTAAAGCACCCAAAGAATCATCTCTTCTTACTTTTGCCATAATAACAAACTCTTCACCACCATATCGAATAATAATATCTTCTTTATCTCTTGTTGATAGTGAAATAACAGAAGCCATTTCTTTTAATACTTTATCACCTACATCATGACCATAAGTATCGTTTACAGTTTTAAAATAGTCTATATCTAAAGTAGCCAAAATATAATCATTTAGATTTATAAATCCTTCTGACTCTTGAAGATAATTTCTATTATAAACACCTGTTAATTTGTCAATATATGCAGTTTTTTTAACAGCTATATATTTAAAAGTTTGAATTATCAAAATCAATAAAGAAGCAATTACTACTAAAATAATTGACATCATAATCATCTTTATCCAGCTAATCACCTCATTTATTTTTTCTAATTTACTAATAGCAAAATCTACAACTAAAATAAGTTCAACTTTATTTTCTTTTAAAATAGGAACTAAATAAGTAATAGATAATTGATGAGAATATGAGTTTTCAATAATTAAAGGTTTTTTTGTTTTAAATATATTAAGCCACAAAGGATTATCAATATCGAATTTTTGATTTAAACAAGCCCTATTTGATTTATCAATAGTTCCATCTGCTAAAAACCTAAAAATACCTCTATTATCTTTATGCAGTAAATATACGTATTTTATATTTGATGTTATTAATAAAGAAAAATAATCTTCAAGTTGTTTTTGTAAAGTAGAGTTTTCAGCTATTGTTTTAGCATAAGTATCAGAACTTTTTTCAAGGATTTTACCTATAAATGAAGCACTATTATTTGCAATAGAAATTATATCTGAAGTAGTAATTTCCATAGTTTTTTGACTTATTTTATTTTCTAGTTTTATAACACCAAAAAGTAAGGAAATAAATACAACTAAAAAAAATAAATAAATAGAATTTCTAGAAGAAAAAATATTTCTCATTAAAAATCTTCGATAAATTTCTCATAATCTAAAGAGAGTTTTATTTTTTTGTTTTCCAGTCTATTTTTCACAAAAGTGATATTTGGTCTGCTTTTATTCCAAAAAAAGGCTCCTAAATATCTATTGTCATTTAAAAGTTTTTCATAGTTGTCTGTAAAAATTAATTTATTACTATTGTCATTTTTGCATAAAGAATTTATTTTCATATCTTTTTTTAGAAAAATAAAATTTGCATCTTCACAGTTATCAACCAAGTTTATAAACTTTGAATAAGCATTTCTTTCAAGATTTGATATATTAGGAATATATAGTTTTATTTCATCTTTTATTGATGATTTTGCAATATTTGATATAATTTTTGCTTCAATTTCTATCTCTTTATCATAATTATCAACTAAATAAGTATATTGATTAGAATATGAAAAGCACAGATTATAAAAAAATATAAAAAGTAATAATAACTTCATGAACATTCCTTATTTAAAAATCTTTATATAAATCTTAATTTATAATAATTTAGTAAAATCTAAAAATAAAACTTTACACTAAAATTGTAACAAACAAATGACTCACAAATGACTCTTTTTTGGTTTTTTTGAAATAATTTGAAAATTTATTAAGATATTTTTTTAAATATAGAGATTTGTAACTTACTTATAATATATTTTATTAATATACTTATACTTTAGACTTATATTTAACTTGGCTATTTATCATCATTTTATGTAAATAAAATATATTATCTTATATTTATAATATATTTATTTATTTTTAAATACTATAAAAATAAAGGATTTAAAATGAAAACTATACTTAAATTGACAATTATTTTTGTACTAACATTAATATTTACCTCTTGTAGTTCAAAAACTTATACTATTGAGATTCATGAAAAAGACCATAATTCTAAAGAAAGAAAAAAAGTCGCTCTATTTTTAGATGGTACAGCAAACGACAGAAATAGTAGAACAAATATATCTAAGGTTTTTGAAATTGTTGCCAATCAAAATAAAGATAATATGTACTTATTTTATAATGAAGGAGTTGGAACAAGTGGTCGTTTTTTAGGTGCGATGACAGGATGGGGAACAGATAAAGATGTAAAAGAAGCCTATTCTTTTTTGTCTGATTATTATAAAAGTGGTGATAAGCTATATATATTTGGTTTTAGTAGAGGTGCTTATACAGCAAGAATACTTGCAGGAATGCTCTATACAGTAGGAATATATGATTTATCTAATTTTAATGATAAAGATAAAGAAGAAATTATAAGTGAACTATATCACGATGCTTATAAAGGAAATAGTGTCAAAGTACAAAAGTCTAAAGAAAAAATATTATCAGATAAAGATAAGATAATTAATAA
>JAHIWE010000102.1 GCA_018816105.1 bacterium
ACAATTGAAGGTAAAATCGTTTCTGTAAAACAAAGAGGTGGATTTATAATTGAAGATGCTGATGGTTGTGAATATTTCATGCCTATGGCTCAATCTTACTTAAAAACTATTGGGGCAGTTGGTAAAACTGTAAAAGCAAAAGTTATTAAAGTAAACAAAGCTCAAAATTCAATTATTGTTTCAAGAAAAAAATTAATTGAAGAATCAAAAGCTGTAAAAGATAATAAAGTAACTGAAATTTTAGAAAATAAAGAACCAGTTATTGGAACAATCAAAAAAATTACTTCTTATGGAATGTTTGTAGATTTAGGTGGAATTGATGGTTTAGTAAACTACAATGAAATCTCATACAAAGGTCCTGTTAATCCTGCAAATTATTACAACGAAGGTGATGAAGTATCAGTTGTTGTATTATCTTATGATAAAGCAAAACAACACTTATCATTATCTATCAAAGCTGCACTTTCTAATCCTTGGGAAGAAATTAAAGACGAATTAGAAGTTGGTGATACAATCACTGTAACTGTTTCTAATTTTGAATCTTATGGTGCATTCGTTGATTTAGGAAATGATATTGAAGGTTTATTACATATTTCTGAAATTTCATGGAATAAAAACTTAAAAAATCCAAAAGAACTTTTAACAATTGGTGAAGAGATCAATGTTGAAGTTATCGAATTAAATATCGAGCAAAAAAGATTAAGAGTATCTTTAAAAAATCTACAAGAAAAACCTTTTACAAAATTCACAAACGACCATAAAGTTGGTGATGTAATTAAAGGTAAAATTGCTACGTTAACAGATTTTGGTGCTTTTGTAAGCATTGGTGATGTTGATGGTTTATTACATAATGAAGAAGCTTCTTGGGAGCCAAATGCAAAATGTAAAGCAATCTTCAAAAAAGGTGACGAAGTAGAAGTTAAAATTATCAAAATTGATAGAGAAAAAGAAAATATCTCATTATCTATTAAAGAAATTGCTGATTCTCCTGCTAAAAAATTCCAAGATGCTTACAAAATTGGTGACATCGTAAAAGGAACTGTAAAAGATGCTAAAGATTTCGGAATTTTCATTAAATTAGAAAACAATCTTGATGGATTAATTAGAAATGAAGATTTCGGTCCATTAAAAGTTGAAGAAATTAAAAATGGTGATGAAATTGAAGCTGTTGTTGTAAATATTGATACTAAGAAAAACAGAGTTAGATTATCTGTTAGAAGATTAGAGCAACAATTAGAAAGAGAAGTTTTAAAATCTGTTAATGATGATTCATCTATGACTTTAGGTGACATTATAAAAGATCAAATGAAATAATAGGATTTATTTAAATGAGTAAACATACAATTGTAGTTTGCGATCATATACACGACGCTGGTTTACAAATTCTTCAAAGTACTGAAGATGTAAACTACGTATATGCAGCAGATGTAAATAAAACAGAACTATTAGATATTATTAAAGATGCACATGTAGCAATAACTAGATCTTCAACTGATGTTGATGAGAAGTTTTTAAATGCAGCCGTTAATTTAAAAGCTATCATTAGAGCAGGTGTTGGTTATGATAATGTTGATATTGAAGGTTGTAGTAAAAGAGGAATAATCGCTATGAATGTTCCAACTGCAAACACAATAGCTGCAGTTGAATTAACAATGACACATATGTTATCTTGTATGCGAAAATTTCCATATGCTCATAATCAATTAAAAATTGATAGAGTTTGGAAAAGAGAAGACTGGTATGGAAATGAACTTTATGGGAAAAAACTAGGTGTTATTGGTTTTGGAAATATTGGTCATAGAGTAGCACTTAGAGCTAAATCATTTGAAATGGACGTAGTAACATACGATCCATATATTCCTTCAACTAAAGCAACTGATTTAGGTATTAAGTATACTACTAATTTCGAAGATATTTTATCTTGTGATATTATAACTATTCATACACCAAAAAATAAAGAAACTATTAATATGATAGGTTTCGAAGAAATTGCAAGAATGAAAGATGGTGTAGTTTTAATTAACTGTGCTAGAGGTGGATTATATAATGAAGATGCATTATATGAGAATCTTAAATCTGGTAAAATTGCAATGGCAGGTATTGATGTATTTATTAAAGAACCAGCAATTGATCATCCTTTATTAGATTTACCAAATGTAACTGTAACTGCTCACTTAGGGGCAAATACAAGAGAATCACAAAGAGAGATTTCTGTTCAAGCAGCTAATAACGCTATTGAATCAGCACGTGGAATTGCATATCCTAATGCTTTAAATTTACCGATTGATGAAAGTAAAATTCCATCATTTGTAAAACCATATATTGAATTAACTCAAAAAATGGCATTTTTAATAGCACAATTAAGTAAAAGTGAACTTAGATCAATTAATATTTCAGCAGAAGGTGAAGTTTCTGAGTATTTAGATTCATTACAAACATTCGCAACTGTTGGTATTTTATCTGTTTCTTGTGAAGAAGTTAACTATGTTAATGCTAATTTTATTGCAAAAGAAAAAGGAATTGAACTTACAACTTCTGAATTCTCTAATCATAGTGGATATCAAAATAAAGTTTCAATTAAAATCACTACATCAAATGGTGTAAAAACTATATCAGGTACAGTATTTAACGACGATGTGCAAAGAATCGTTGAAATCAATGGATTCTCTTTAGATATTGAACCAAAAGGTAAAATGATTATTATGAGAAACCAAGATGTTCCAGGTGTTATTGGAGAAGTTGGTAAAATCTTAGGAAGCAATAATATTAATATTGCTGACTTTAGACTTTCAAGAGGAAAAGATGGAGCTTTAGCTGTAATTCTTGTTGATGAAAAAGTTAGTTCAGATATATTAAAAAAACTTGATAGTTTAGAAGCTGCAATTGCAGTTGCTTACGCAGAAATTTAAGGAGAAAATATGGCAATTGGTATGAGTGAATTAAAAAAGGGATTAAAAATCGAAGTTGATGGTGTTCCTTATAAAATTACTGAGTATCAACATGTAAAACCTGGAAAAGGTGCTGCATTTGTTAGATGTAAAATTAAATCATTTTTAAATGGAAAGTTAATTGAAAAAACTTTCCATGCAGGTGATAAATGTGAAGTTCCAAACTTACAACAAAAACAAATGCAATTTTTATATGATGATGGTGAAATGCTACAATTTATGGATAATGCAACTTACGAGCAAGAGGGTTTAACTTATGATCAAGTTGGAGATGCTTTTGACTGGATTATTGATGGAATGACTTGTGATATGATGTACTTTAATGGTAAAGCAATCACAGTTGAGCCTCCAATGGTTGTTGAATTAAAAATTGTAGAAACTCCACCAAACTTTAAAGGTGACTCTCAAGGTGGTAGAAAACCTGCTACTTTAGAATCAGGTGCAGTTGTACAAATTCCTTTCCATATTCTTGAAGGTGACATTATTAAATGTGACACAAGAACAGGTGAATATCTAGAAAAAGTAAAATAAAAAGATTAAGCTATATCGTGGAAATACTGCGATATAGCTTTCTTTTTCTTCAGTCACTGACACTTGTCAGCTCCTTCATCAAAAAAAACTCTATCTTGATTTCGACGATAAATCTTAACCTTTTCAATGTTTTGTATTAAAATAAATTTTTATACTTTTCTTTTTAGGTACATTATTTTTTCTTCTCCAATATAATTCTCATGTACTATTTCAAAATCCATATTAATTTCATTTAAAGCATTAATTCCATTTCTAATTTTTGGACTTACTATTAATACAATATAATCAATTCTTTCTTTTAAAATATTCATTAAATTATAAACACCCTCAACCATTACAAGCTTATGATCAAGTAGTTTAAATAAATCATCACTTATAATAACTTCTCTATTTGGTACTTTAAATAGTGCAATATTATTATCAAATATTTTGTTTTTACTATATATCATAATTTTAGGTGCTCGTCCTGCTATATATCTAGCATCTAAGGTTGGTTTATCAATTCTTACACTGTTTCCACCTATTAACATTAAATCAACTTTATCTCTTAATGTATGTACATATAATTGACTCATTTTAGAAGATACAGTTCCATCAATACAGCCATTTAATGTTTGTGCCATTTTATAAAAAATAAATGTTCCACTAATCCATTTAATAAATGGATATAAAAGGTTATAAGCCTCTTTTTTCATACAGCCTAAGGTAATATCTATATTAACGCTTTTTAGCGTTTCTATGCCACCAGTTGCGAGTTTATTAATATCTTCATGGGCAATAATTACTCGTTTTGGTTTTAGCTCTTTTAATAAGTTCGCGCAAGATGGAGTTTTGCCTACATGATTACAAGGTTCAAGTGTTACAAAAATCTCACAATCATTAAAATATCCATTATGATTTTCTAAAAGAAAAGTATGAATATCAAAAGAACTATTTTTCATTTTTAATATTGAATTTGGATATTCAAGTAAGTATGCAGCTTTTAGTGCATTTATTTCTGCATGAGGCATTCCAGCTTCTTTATGAGCTTCAATTGATAACAACTTACCATCTTTTACAATAACACAACCAACGGCTGGATTTGGATATGTTAAAAGCTGATATTTCCATGCTTCATCAATAGCTAATTTCATATAAAAATTATCATCTATTTTCATTGTATATTCGCTTTTTGTTTAAAAATTTTGAGATTGTAGTATATATAAAGTAGTTTTAATTGGTAGTTAAAATTAATAGAGAAATCTCTATTAATTTATTTTACCATTCGAAGTAAGTAGCTGCTGATAAAATTTCGTCGTAAGTAAGTTCTTCATCACCAAATTCAGTTTTAACTATAATTTTTTCATTATCTGCTGAAATTAGTTCACCTTTAAAAACTTCTGTTGCAAAATTTTTAATTTTAACTTTTTCACCAACAGATCCTTTAAAATGATCTTTAGTTTTAAGTCTTCTTTCAATTCCAGGAGAGCTAACTTCAAGTGTATATTCACCATTCATAGGTTCATCAACGTCTAAAATTGGAGAAATCATTCTTGAAATTTCTGCACATTTATCTAGACTAATTCCACCCTCAGCAGTTACTAATACTCTAAAAATATTTGTATCATGTACTTTTGTACTAACTATATCATAAAGGCTTGCACCTAAACTTTCAACAGCTAATTTTATTGATTTTTCTAAACTCATTCTACTTCACTTTTTGTTTTTCTAATTTGAGCAAATAATGCTTCAATATTTTTTGATTTCTCTAAAGAGGTATCATTTAAAAATGTAAAGTTAGGACACTTATACCAACCTGTACTTGCAAGTATATGTGTCTTTAATCTTCCATTTGCTTTATTTAATAAAGAGATAATCTCTTTTATTTCATTTTTATCATAATCAGAACCATCAAAATATACAATTGCATCATATTTACCATTTTTACAGTTAACTGCGGTAATTGGTAAAGAGTTAATTCTGCTATCAACTAAATTTGATAAAGCTTCTGGAATTAACTCCATTAATAATGATTCTGTTCTTTGTAGATTAATAGTTTTCATTTTTAGTTATCTACTGATACTTTCTCTTCAATTTGAATGAAAGTTTCAATGAAATCGCCAACTTTAATATCATTGAATTTATCAAACATAATACCACATTCATAACCATTAGCAACTTCTTTAGCATCATCTTTAAATCTTTTTAATGATGAAATTCTACCTGTGTATGTAACAATACCATCTCTAATGATTCTAGCATGTCCACCTCTGATTACTTTACCATCTGTTACTAAACATCCTGCAACTGTTCCTACTTTTGGAACAACGAATGTATCTCTAACTTCAGCTTGACCAGTGTTTTCTTCTCTAATTACTGCACTCATCATACCTGATAATGCATCTTTAACATCATCAATTAAATCATAGATAATTGAGTAAGTATTAATAGCAACACCATCAGCTTTAGCTTTAGCTTTAATAGAACCAGTTGGTCTTACATTAAATCCTAAAATAATACATCCTTCAGATGCACCAGCTAGAACTAAGTCAGATTCAGTGATTCCACCAACTGCTGAGTGAATTACTTTTACTTTTACCTCGTCATTAGCAATTTTTTCTAATGAACCTTTAATAGCTTCAAGTGAACCACCAACATCAGTTTTAATAATTACTGGAAGTTGTTTGATTTTACCTTCAGCGATTAATCCACTCATCTCTTCTAATGAAACTTTAGTAGATTTAGATAACTCTTTAGCCCGTGCATGCTCAGCTCTAGTTGTAGCTATATCTCTAGCTTCTTTATCAGAATCCATAACTACCATAACTGAACCAGTTGTTGGAACATCGTTAAGACCTAAAACAGTACCTGTTTCAGAAAGTCCAAGTTCTTTAACTGGATTACCATTATCATCAGTAATTGCTTTTACTCTACCAAAAGTAGTATCACAAACAATATTATCACCGATTTTTAAAGTACCATTTTGAACAATAATAGTAGCAACTGGTCCTCTTCCTTTTTCTAGTGAAGATTCAATAACAGCAGCTTTTGCTTTTGCAGTTGGATCGGCTCTTAGTTCTAGAAGTTCAGATTGAATTAAAATATTTTCTAATAAATCTTCAATTCCAGCACCTGTTTTTGCAGATACACCAATAAACTCAGTATCTCCACCCCAATCAACAGGTGTCATACCTTTTTCAGCCATTTGTGCTTTTACCATATCAATATTAGCAGCTTCTTTATCAATTTTATTCATAGCAATAATAATTGGACATCCACTAGCTTTTGCATGAGCAATAACTTCTTCAGTTTGAGGTTTAACACCATCATCAGCAGCAACAACAATAATAACAATATCAGTAATCGCAGTACCTCTTGATCTCATAGCAGAGAAAGCGGCATGTCCTGGAGTATCAACGAAAGTAATTTTTTGTCCATTTTTTTCTACTGTATAAGAAGAAATATGTTGCGTAATTCCACCAGCTTCACCTGAAGCTATTTTAGATGATCTAATTTTATCTAATAATGAAGTTTTACCATGGTCAACATGTCCCATAATAGTAACAACAGGAGGTCTTGAAACAAATACTGATTCATCAATATCTTCTTCATGGTAATCACCAACATAATTTACATCTTCTAATGCATCTCTTACTGTTACTTCAATTCCAAACTCTTCACCAAGAATTTCTAACTCATCTTGTTTTAAAAAGTCATTTTTAGTAACTAGCATTCCTAAAGTAAATAATACAGTTATAACTTCAGAAGTAGATTTTCCACAAGCTTCTGCAAATTCATAGACTCTAATATCTTCAGGGATTGTAACTTCAGTAATATCAATAACTTCTTGAGTTCTAGATATTCTTTTCTTTCTTTTCCCTCTTTTTAAACCTTGAGGTGCGTTACCAAAAGCAGCTGGTCTTGAACTTCTTGATTGTTTAGCAGGATTTTGAGGTTTTGGCTCATCAAAAATTTTAAGATTATCATTTAATCCCATATCTAATAAAACAACTTCTTCACCTAATAATGAATCATCAGAACTTGAGAAGTCATCATAAGCTCTTGAAACTTCTAATTTTTTACCATGATCTTGAGCTTTAACAATAGTTTTCTTTTTTTCTCTTTTGATTTTTGCTTTTCTTGCATCTTCATAACTGTTTTTTGAAGTATCTGAATTTGATTCTTCTTCGTTTCCACCTAAAATTTCACTTAATGATTTCATTTGTTTTTTATGTTGAACATCATTATCAAAAGTTTTAACAGGCGCTTCTTCAACTTTTGGCTTTTTCTTTTTAATAATTACTAAACCTCTTCGTTTAGGTACTATTTTATTAGCATTTTCAGGATTAACTTCAGGCTTGTCTAATTCTTCTTGAGCTTTTGATTGTGCAGGTTTTATTGTAGGTTTTGAAATTACAACTTTTTTTAATTCAGGTTTCTTTTTAACTTCAGTTTCTACTTTTGGTGAAACTTCAACTTTTTTTTCTGAAACTGTTTCTGTTTTAACTTCAATAGTCTCTTTTTTTACTTCTTCAAGGCTTGTTTCAAGTGGTTTTTCAACAACTTTTTTAGGCTTTGATACTGTTTTAACTTCTAATTTTGGACTTTTTCCAGTCATTATATAATTAGTTATTTCTTCAGCATCTTCGAATGACACTGCACTTTGGGGTGATTTAAGTTCTATTTTTAAATCTTTAGCCTTTGCAATTACTTCTGCACTTGTTGCTCCCGCTTCTTCTGCAATCTCATAAACTCTTACTTTATCTGACATCTGTTAGCATCTCCTTAAGTTGTGTGACATACTTATCTTTATTTTTGCACTCTCTACAAAGTGACTTTTCGATTTTCTTATAATCTTTTCCATTTATATCTGTTTGTAATAACTTTTCACAGTCATAACAAATATAAAAACTTCTACCGTAATTATTGTAAAACAATAATTTTTTTTCTTCACATTTTAGTCTTAATAACTCTTTTTGTTCAAATTTGCCTTTGCAAACGACACAGGTTCTTAAGATCATTTTTGAATTAGCCAAGCATTATACCTAAAATATACTTAATATCAAAAATAATCAAATTTCTATTCTCACGCCAACATTATCAAAATCAGCTGTAAAGACTTTAAAATGAGGGAATCTAAGCTTTAAAGCTTTTTCCAAATTCTTACTATCGTCTGCATATGCAATAGAAAACAAAGTAGATCCTGAACCTGATAAAGTACTCATTAAAGCACCCTCTTTTAATGATGTTTTTTGAACATCAAAAAGCTCAGGCATTTGCTTCATTCTATATTTCTGATGAATTTGATCCAATGAAGCATTTTTCAACATTTGCCAATCTTCAGCCATAAATGCAGCTGTTAATAAAGATGAATGTGAAATATTAAAAACTGTATCCTCTTTAGAATATTTAAAAGGCAAAGTTTTTCTAGATAATTGCGTAGAAATTGCTCTATTTGGTACTACAATAACTGCTTTTAAAGTTTTTGGTATTGCTTTATTTATATATCTAACTTCATTTTCTTGAACACAAGCTACATTAAATCCACCCATAACAGCAGGTGTAATATTATCTGGATGATTTTCATATGCCAAAGCTAAATTTAATAATTTATCTTTTTCTAATTTTATTCCCTCAATTGCGTATGCACTGGCAATTGCTGAAACAATAACAGCAGATGAACTTCCCAAACCACGTGATAGTGGAATTTCATTTTGAAATTCAAATCTAAAGTGTCTTTTTTTATATGATAAATTATGATAAAAATCATTGAAGATTGATATAAACATATTGTTATCTTTTAGTGCTGGGTTATTTGCGCCCTCACCCTTTAAAGATACACTATGAAATTTTGAGGGTCTGATTATTACTTGGTTTTTCATAGATATTGCTAAACCTAAGCAATCAAAACCTGGGCCTAAATTTGCACTTGTAGCGGGAACGCTTACTTTCATCTATTTCCTTCTTCTTAAACAGCTGGTAAATTATATATTGGCAGTGTTTCTTGTTTAAAATTATATTTTTCTATACACATAGGTAATTTAAAGTCGCGAATTATACTATCTTTTTCTAAAAAATCTACTTTAATTTCATTATCTTGTTTTATAAAATACTTTTTACCAAGGGCTTTAATAGGAGAATTTTCATTGAATTCAAAACCATCACAAGCTTTAAATTCAATATTTTTTGTAATGCATATTGTTTTTAAAAAGATGTAAGCCACTTTTATTGCCATAAAAGAACCAGGAGAATTAACATAAGTAATTGTATGAATATCATATTCATTCAAAAGTTTAATAAATAAATTTGGCAATAAATCCGATGTTTTACCATCGAGTTTATGCTCCTTTATTAATTTTTTATTTTCGTAAACACCTATTAATAAAGGATTCGAAATAGTTATAGCTAAAATTTCTATCAAATGATTAAACCTTAACTCTCAACTCTTGAGTAAGCCATTTCAAATACAACCGCTTCAGAAGTAGCTTCTTCTAAATCAATAATTTCATAATTTGATTCATCTTCATAAAGTTTTTTTGTAAGTAAATGATTTAAATGATGACTTCCAGCAACTGCATCATATTCACCAACTAAAGTATATTCTAAAAGTGCCATATCACCAATTGCATCTAAAATTTTATGTCTTACAAACTCATCATCAAATCTTAAACCTTCAGGATTTAAAACCTTTGATTGATCAAGAACAATTGCATTTTCCATAGAACCACCTTGAGCTAATCCTATACTTCTTAAATATTGTACTTCATGTAAAAAACCAAATGTTCTAGCTCGACTAATATTTTCTTTATACTCAGCAATTGAATAGTCAAAATGAAAATTTTGTTTTCCAATAGCTGGATGATCAAAAGTAATTTCAAAATCATAAACTATTCTATCTGATGGTTTTAATGTAACTCTTTTACCTTCAGGTGTAGTAACTTCTACTTGTTTTTTAATTTTAATTGCTTTTTTTGATTTATCAAGCTCTTTAATTCCAGCTTCTTCAATTAGCATACAATATCCAGCTGAACTTCCATCAAGAACTGGAACTTCATCATTATCAATTACTACTCTTAAATTATCAATTCCATAAGCATAAACAGCTGATAAAAGATGCTCAATTGTAGAAACTACAACTCCATCTTTTCCAATAACCGTAGCCATTTTAGTATCAACAACATTTTCTCTTTTTAAGGGAATTGTAACTCCAGCATCGATTCTGTAAAAAACTATTCCCATATCACTATCAAGTGGTTCAAGTCTCATTTTTACAGGTACACCTTTGTGTAAGCCAATTCCTACTATTTCTGTGCTTTTTGCAATTGTTCTTTGTTTCATTTTGTGTTTATCACTTTCACTGCATCATTGATTGTTTTAGTAACATTTGTTTTCATCCATGTATAATCAAGCCATTCATTTGGATTTACTTCAATACCTTGAACTAATACACCAAAATGTAAATGATCTCCAAATACAGCTCCTGTTGATCCTGTATTTGCTATATGTTGACCTGCTTTTACTTCATCATTAACTTCAACATTTATACTACTTGTATGTGCGTATAATGTTCCAAGTCCTAAACCATGATCAATAATTGCCGTATCCCCATATATTCCTAAATAACCTTTAAATATAACTTTTCCAGGATTTGAAACTTGAACATCAGCTCTTTTAACACTAGCCCAATCCATACCTAAATGCCAAGCTTCATCTATTTTATTCTCACCATAAAAATAGTGTCTTCTTTCACCATATTGAGCAAAAGTTGCTGCATTTGGTAATCTAACAAATGGTTTAATATCAAAAGAAGTATTCATTCCATTTACAAGATTCTTTTTAACAACTTCTCTAATAGTTTTCACATTTTTTTCTCTTAGCTCTTTGTTTGTTTTTACAAAAGCTTCAACAATATCAGAAGGTACATTCATATCGCTATTTTCTAAAACATGTTTACTAACATTATTTACAAAATCATCTGAGATTTTTATGTCATCAATTTTTTCTTTAAAGCTTTTGATATAAAAAGGGACTTTTGCTTCTGTTTTATTACCAGCTAAATCAACTGCAACAACATTTACTCTTTTAAACTCTTTTATATCAATAGGCCAAGTTATTATAGAGATAAAATAATTCTTTTTATAAAATGGAAAAAGTTCAAATACTTCTTCATCATTAAAAGAAATATAATAGTCTTTTAAATTTTCATCATTAATCTCAACAATAATAACTCCACTTCCACCTTGTCTTAATAAGTAAGAGTTTGTTATTACGTTTGCAACTGGACTTTTTTTATCAATAATTATTTTAGAATTTGTAACAGTTTGATTTCCTTTAAAAAAGTTCCACTTACTTGTATCATAAACATCAATTTTTAAAGAACCCTCTTTTGGTTTGTAAAATTCATCAAATTGTGGAGGTAAAATGTCTAAATTAATAACTCCATTTTCATCTTTTATAACTTTAGTTTCTAGTTTTAGTTTCTTATCACCATCTACAAAAAAAACTTCATAAGATTTAATTTTTGTATTATCTGATATTTCAACACTTATTGATTTTTGGAAATTCCAATAAATTTCATTTTGTACTTTTATTTTTGGTGCATTTCTTTCAAACATAGAAGAGAATAAAACAAATACAACTCCAACTAAAAATGCTATTAAAACTACATAAATCCATAAACCTTTTATACTATTTTTATTACTTGTAAACTTCAAAAATTTCCTTTAATACTATATCTTTTGCTTTTTCTACATCAATCATATCTATTGTACAACCAGCTGCATTAAAATGACCTCCGCCACCAAATTCACCAGCTATTTTAGACACATCAATTTTTCCTTTTGAACGTAATGATATCCTTGAAACACCATTTACAACACGCACAAAAAAAGCAATCTTCACTATTGCAATACTCATAATCATATCTAATGCATCTTCACAATCTCGATTATGTGCACCTGTTTGTTTAAACCATTCCTCTTTTGCAAAAATAGAAGCTATTTCACCTTCACAAAAAAGTTCTAAACTATCTAAAACTTTTGGGATGATTCTATATTTTGCCAAAGAATCTCTTCTTAAAAGCTTATTTGCTATTTCAGAAGGATTAGCTCCACATTCAACTAAAAAGTTTGTTTTTTCAAAAGTTAACTCATCACATCTTCCCAATGAAAAAGCTAATGTATCATCATAAATACCTACATACAGTGCAGTTGCAGAGTTTTTTGTAATATATAATCCATTATGTTTAAAGAATTCAAAAACTAATTCAGCAGTTGAACTTTTCATAGGATCTACAATATTTACAACTCCAAAATGATTATTTGATTTATGATGATCAAAATTTATAAGTGGTATAGAAGGATCAGGCTCAAAGCCTAATCTTTTATATGTTCCACAATCAACTGAAATAATCAAATCAAAAAAAGCTGGTAATTGATTTGATATTTTATCAAATCTTGGTATAAAATCAAGATTTTGAGGTAAATCATCACTTACGTTAAATACTTTGTGTTTAATTTTATTTTCATGAAATAAATTAGATATTGCTAATGCTGAACCTATAGAATCTGGATCTGGATTTACATGAGTAACAATTAAAATATATCTACTTTTTTCAATAAGCGCTAATGCTTTTGTATGTTCTGACATATCTACTTTGTTATTTAATATAAAATCTTTTATCAAAATAAGTCCTAATCAAACTTCATTGAAAAATCAAGCCATGTTGCTTGATGAATAATACTACCACTACTAATAGCATCAACTCCTGTTGATGCATAATCTTTAATAGTTTGAAGATTTATATTTCCACTAGCTTCTAATAAAATATGAGGATAATTTGTATCTCTAAATGTTACAACTTCTTTTATTTGATCAGTTGTCATATTATCACACATGATAATATCCCCACCTGCATGCATAGCTTCTTTTACTTGCTCAAATGTTTCACACTCTATTTCAATTTTTGTAACCCAAGAAATTCTTTTTCTAGCTTTTTTAATAAACTCTTCAAGATTATCAATAGTTCTTAAGTGAGTATCTTTTAACATCAAACAATCATCAAGTCCAAGTCTATGATTAATTGCTCCCCCAACTCTAGAAGCATATTTCTCAAAATCTCTTAATTGTGGTCTTGTTTTTCTAGTATCTAATAAAACTACACCTGAACCTTCGATTAGCTTTGCATATTTATTTGCCATTGTAGCAATTCCACTTGCGTGTTGAAGCATATTTAAAAATGTTCTCTCAGATGAAAGTAAAACAGATGCTTTTCCTTCAAGTTCAGCGATAATATCACCTTCTTTTATGATGTCTCCATCATTTTTTAAAAATTTACAATCAAATTTTTCAGTTCTAGCTAATACTTTTGCGTATTGCACACCAGCTAAAATACCATCTGATTTACAAATAGCCCTAGCTGTAAATCTTCCTTTAGGAGCAACATCGAAGAATAAATCTCCTCTACCATTATCTTCAATAATGGCATTTTTTACAAACTTTTTGATATTAATCATACTTCAAACATCCTTTCTAATGCTACTTTAGCCCATTTTGCGGTATCTTCTGAAACAAAAATCTCTGTTTCTTTACTAATTTTATCATCTTTTATTGATTTTAAAGTATTGTAAACATCTTGTAAAGTTGTTTCATTCATTGTTGGACACTCAGGTTTTGTAGAACTTAATATATATGTATTTTTATCTCTTAATCTACTTACCATATTAAACTCAGTTCCAACAGCTATTTTTTGCTCAGGATCTAACTCTTTTATATATGTAATTAACTGAGAAGTTGAGCCTACAAAATCAGCAGCATCACAAACACTAGGATCACATTCAGGATGAACTGCAATTAAAATATCTGGAAATCTTTCTCTATAAAACTCAATATCTTCAACTGAAAATTGTTGATGAACTGAACAAAATCCATTATAACAAATAATATCAGCCTCTTTTAAATCACTTCCATCCCCAACTATTGCAGATTTTAAATTCAAAGACTTTGCAAAGTTCTGACCTAAACATCTATCAGGTACAAAGAAAATCTTTTTACCAGATTTCAAACCTTTTTCAATTATCTTATAAGCATTTGATGAAGTACAAACCATTCCACCCATCTGCCCTACTTTTGCCTTAACAGCTGCGCTTGAGTTTATATATGTAATTGGTAAAATCTCATCATTTGAGATTCCAGCTTCATTTATTTTCTTTAGATTCTCTTCATAATATCCAACATCAATCATTCTAGCCATCGCACAACATGCAATTTTTGGCATAAGAACTCTTTTTTGGGGACTCATAACTTTTACACTCTCACCCATAAAACCCACACCACAAAATACAACATATTTTGAATCAGTTAACATTACTTTTTTTGCAAGTTCAAGTGAATCACCTGTGATGTCTGCTAGTTCAAATACTTCATCTCTTTGATAGAAATGTGCAACTAGAGTAACATCTAGTTCATTTTTTAATTTTATTATCTCTTCTTTTAAATTCAAAATAAGCCTTCAAATTTTTAATATATGAGAATATAACAAAATTTTAGTTATAATCTCATTTAATTTAACAAGATAAATGGGCTTTATTCTTATTAAGCTCTATAGAATTTTCTCAAAGAGAGTTTTAAACAACGCTACTTTTAGGAATTTTTAAAATTCTATTTATTAAAGTAGACATTAAAATATAGGTTCCTTTTAAATAGGAACCCTTTAAAGGCAATATATGGATTTTTTCACAAATACAAATATTTTATTTTTTCTAGCAGCATACTTAGTGGGTTCAATTCCCTTTGGTTCAATTTTAGCAAAAACATTTGCAGGAGTTGATATTACTGCTTCAGGAAGTAAATCAATTGGTGCTACGAATGTTCTTAGAGTTGTAAAAGAGACAAACCCAGCACTTGCAAAAAAGCTAGGTCTTGCAACTGTTATTTTAGATGCACTAAAAGGTACATTAGTTTTATTAATAGCTTTATATTATGGAGTTAGTGAATCAACACTTTGGGGAATTGCAATACTTGCAGTTTTAGGACACTGTTATTCTATATACTTAGGACTTGAAGGTGGAAAAGGAGTTGCGACTGGACTTGGCGTTTATTTAGTTCTTATTCCAATTCCTACTATTATTGGAGCTGTTGTTTGGATAATTTGTGCAAAAGTTTTAAAAATATCTTCTTTATCTTCACTATTAGGTTTAGTAGCAGTTATACTAAGTGCAAGTTTTTTAAATAATGGATTAAATGTAGGGTCAAATGTACCTATGTATATAATTGCCTTTATAATCTTCTACAAACATATACCAAATCTAATTAGAGTAATAAAAGGAGAAGAAAAAAGAGTTATATAAACTCTTTTTTCTTTAATACATCCAAATGAAAATAGAAATCAATAATCTTACATTTAAATGCATAATAGGAATACTAGATTTCGAACGAATAAAAAAACAAAGAGTTATAATAAATACCTCTTTTGAATATGAATTTACAAAAAACTCATTTATAGACTATGCAGAAGTATCAACTTTGATAAAAACTATAATGATAAAGAAAAACTTTTTTTTACTTGAAGATGCAATCTTATGTCTAGAAACACTACTTACAAATAAATACCCAATAAAAAATCTACATATTAAAATCTCAAAACCAGATATTTTAAAAGATTGTATAGTTACATTAAGTAATCATTAATTAAATTATTCCTATAAATCAAAATAAGACTAAAATTATCGCACCATAGCATTAACAAAGCATTAATAAGGTGTAAATTAAAAGTTAACTTAAATTAACAGTTAATTAACATCTAAAATAGTAACTTTAAGAAAACTTTAAAATTTAGTGGTGTAGAATGGCCGTAACGGTATGTCGGAAAAGGTTTAAAATGCAAAGTTTTAAATGAGTTCGCGCGCTCCGATAGACTGAAAAAAGATTTCGAAATTTTAGGAGAACAAATGAAAAAAATCGCAAAATTAAGTTTAGTAGCTGCTATCGCAGTTTCAGGATTCACTTCAGCTAATGCTACATCATTAGAAGAAGCAATCAAAGGTGTAGATATTTCTGGTACTGCTGTATATAGATATGATGACAGAACAACTGATAATTCAGCTACGCCTGGATTTAGTAATGAATCAAATAATAGTTATAAAGTTGCTGTTAATTTAAAATCAGCACTAAATGATGATTTAACTTTCAATACTAGAACAATCATTGGTACAGGTACTGGTATGGCAGAAGTTGGTGGATCTACTATAGCTTCAGATGGTGAAGCAACTTTTGGTTTATCTCAAGCTAACTTCGCATATACAGGTATTATGAATACAACTGTTATAGCTGGTAAACAAGCGGTTCCATCTCCATTTGCAGTTCAAGTTGATGCAGCTGGTGCAGAAGACACAGCTACAGGTTTAACTGCAATTACTGCAGTAGGTCCTGTTACTATTGCTGGTACATATTTAAATCAAACTAACCTACAAGCAATTAATGGTCAAGATGTTGCTGGTCTAGGATTAATGGGTGATATCGGACCTGTTGCGTTAGACGGTTGGTATTTAGAAGTACTTGAATCATCAGCAATGAATGATGCTCACACAGCATATACAGTTGGAGCAAAAGCAAAAGTTGAAATGGTTAAATTAACAGCTAGATATTCTGCAATTGATCATGACAATGCTACACAAGATACTGAAAAATTATGGAAAGTTGGAGCATCAGCTAAAGTTGGTATAGTTTCTGCTTCTTTAGATTATGGTCAAACTAATGCTGTTACAACTAATACAACTGGTGTAAGTTTAGAAGGTGATGGTGGAGCAGATTCTGATACAACATTACAAGGATGGGGATTAAATTTAGAAGGTAAAAATGATGCTTCTTTAGTTAAAGCTTCTTTAGGTGTAGATTTATTATCTAACTTAAATTTATCTGCAACTTACGTAGACTTATCAGTTGATGGTACAGCAAATGCTGATGCAGCTGAGTACTATGGTCAATTAACATACAAAATGGGTAAAAACTTCATGACATATGCTAGAATTGGTCAAATTGACAATGATGTATCTGCAGACAATACAAGAGGAAGATTACACGTTCAATATACTTTCTAATTTGAAAGATAGTGTTTAACTACTAAACTTACTTTAAAAGGGTTGAAGATTTTTCTTCAACCCTTTTTTTATGGCTAAAATTCTTATTATTACTAAACTCTTAAACTATTTATGATAAAATCTATAAAATTAAAAAAAGGATTTTATCTTGAAAAAAGCAATTCTTTCATCTATACTAATATTCAGTGCAACTTCTATTTTTGCAGATACAACTATGTGTTTCAAAGAAAATCATCAATCTATGTCAACTATTGAAAATACTGTACTTGATGGTGGTCTATGTGCTGGTAAAAATACAATTGCAGATATGAAAGCAAAAGGTTGGAATGTAGATGATATAAAAATATCACAAACACCAAATGGTATGAACTTTATCTATATTTTAAAAGATGGTAAATCAGTTCAACCAGTTTATTCTTCAAATACTTCAGGAAATCAAGCTGATATGGAAGCTAGAATCTTAGAAAAGCTAGAAAAGAAAAAAGAAGAAGAGAAAAAAGCAAAAGAAATTGTAGTTCAAAAAAACTTGGCTGAAGAAGGTAAAGATAATTATATTAGAAAATGTCAATCATGTCATGGAGATAAGGGTGAATCAACAGTTGGTGGATATTCAAGACCTTTAAATTCATTAACATCTGAAGAAATGAGACATTCAATTAGTGGATATACAAATGGTACATATGATAGAGGAAGAGCATCTGTTATGCAACCAATAACATCTACTATAACTTATGTAACTTTAGACAAAATTAATGCTTATTTAAATTCTATCAAATAAATAATTTTTTATATTCTCAAATAATATTTTGAGGATATAAATTCTACAACTTGTAATATTTTAAAGTAATTTATAAGTAATTTTCAGATAACTTTATGCATTAAATTAATAAGGATAATAAAATGAAAATTACAAAATTAAGTTTAGCTACAATTATTGCAATTGGAAGTATTTCATGTGCTAATGCACAAAATTTAGAAGATGCAATTAAAAATGTAGAAATCTCAGGAACTGCTGCTTACAGATATAATGATTATGAAGCAAGTGATAACACAAAAAACAATTATAAAGTAGCTACAAATTTAAAATCAAGTGTAAATGATGATTTAACTTTTAATACTAGAGTTATTATTGGAGATGGGTCAACTACTCCAAAATCAATTGCTACACAAAATGCTGATGAAAATCTTGAATTTGGATTATCAGAAGTTAACTTCGCATATAGTGGAATTCAAAACACTGTAGTGACTGCTGGTAAACAAGCAATTTCAACTCCATTTACTATTGATAGAGATGCAATGGGTAATGAACAAACAGGAACTGGACTTGTAGCAACTACAAATCTTGGTATGGTTTCATTAACTGGTGGGTACTTTAATCAAACTAATCTAAGTAGTACTAATGGAGAAGCTCCAATAACATCAGGAACTATAACAGGAGGAGAAGATACAGTATTTGCAACTGTTAATCTTACAATTGAAAATGTTACATTAGATTCAACTTTTATAAACCTTAAAGATACTTTAGATGGTTATACATTTGGTGCCAAAGCTACATTTGATGTTGCAGGTGTAGAATTTAATCCATATGCAAGATATTCAGCAATTAACTTTGATAACTATTCAAAAGACAATACTTTATGGAAAATTGGTACAGATGCACAAATGGGAATCTTTGGAGCATATATAGCATATGGTGAAACTAATGAAGAAGGTGGAGAAACTGGTCTTGATTATAGCTCAGACACTGGGATGGATGACCACTGGAGAGTTACACTTACAGGAATCTCTGATGCTTCTGTAGTTTATGCTTCTGTTAATGCACAAGTAACTGATACAGTTAATATCTCAGTTAACTATTCTGACTTAAATGCTGGTTCTATGTCAAATGACAGAGATCAAAGTGAAATTTATGGACAAGCTAGTTACCAAATGTCTAAAAACTTTAAAACATTTGCTAGACTTGGACAATATGATTATGATGGAGACACTTCTAACATGGGAAGACTTCATATGCAATACTCTTTCTAATCTGAAAGTTTAAATTACAAAACATAAAAAAGCTTAGAGTTTTACTCTAAGCTTTTTTTATATCTACTCAAATTCTTCCCTAACCAACTTTTATACAAATTTTAAGTATAATTCCTTTTTTTAAAGGATTACAATAAATGGATGCATACGAATATTCAGAACTATTAAAACTTCTAAATACTAAACTTAAAAATATTAAAGGTATTTTAAAACCTGATGATTTAAACAAAAGATTAGATGAAATAACACAAGAAGAAGCTCAACAAGATTTTTGGAATAATGTGGAAAATGCTACAAAAATCGGTATTGAAAAAAATAGAATTTTAGGAAAACTAAATAAGTTCAATAAAGCAAATGATTCTTTAAAAGGTACAAATGAGCTTTATGAGATGGCAAGTGATGAGAAAGATGAAGATACTTTTGAAATGCTTTATGAAGAAGCTCCTGACTTAGAAAAACTTATTAAATCTACTGAAATATCTGTAATGCTTAGTAATCCTGACGATGCATCAAATGCAATTGTATCTATTCACCCAGGAGCAGGAGGAACTGAATCACAAGATTGGGCTTCAATGCTTTATAGAATGTATTTAAGATGGGCAGAAAGAAATGATTTTAAAATCGAACTACTTGATTATCAAAATGGCGAGGAAGCTGGTATCAAAGATGTTTCTTTTATCATTAAAGGTGAAAATGCTTATGGTTATATGAAAGCTGAAAATGGAATTCATAGACTTGTTAGAATCTCTCCTTTTGATTCAAATGCAAAAAGACACACATCATTTTCATCAGTAATGGTATCTCCTGAAGTTGATGATAATATTGATATTGTTATTGAAGATAAAGATATTAGAATTGATACATACAGAGCAAGTGGAGCTGGTGGGCAACATGTTAATAAAACAGAGTCAGCTATTAGAATCACTCATATTGCTACGAATATCGTAGTTCAATGTCAAAATGATAGATCTCAACATAAAAATAAAGCAAGTGCTATGAAGATGTTAAAATCAAGACTATATGAACTTGAACTTGAAAAACAACAAGCTACAAAAGATGGTGTAGAAAAAAGTGATAATGGATGGGGACATCAAATCAGATCATATGTACTTCAACCATACCAACAAGTAAAAGATAGTAGAAGTAATATTGGTTACTCAAATGTAGATGCTATTTTAGATGGTGATATAACAAAGATTATTGAAGATGTATTAATAGCCACTGCTAAGTAATTTTAAGAGAGAAATATTTAATTATTTCTCTCTTTTGTCTCTAGTTCAAGATAATATAAGTAGGTATTTAATGATTAAAAAATTTGTTTTTCTTATATTTATTGGGATATTATTTACTTCATGTGGTCTTGATGATAGTAAAAAAATTAAAATTTCCACTACAACATGGATTGGGTATACTCCACTATTTTATGCAAAAGAAAAGAAATGGTTAGAGCCACTTAATATAAAACTATTAAATGTAGTTTCACTTAGTGAAAATATGTATCTATACAAAGCAGGAAACTCTGATGTATATGTTGGAACACAATATGAATATAATTCTATATATAAAGAAGATAAAAACCTTACTCCTATAATGATTTTTAATAAATCAAATGGAGGTGATGTGATATTGTCTAATTTTACTATAGAGCAATTATTAAAAACTGATAAAACAATTAATGTTTATTTGGAAATTGATTCAATTAACTCAATTATATTTGATGATTTTTTAAAAAGTAATCATTTAGAAAATAGAAAAATTAATTATATGAATGATGATCAATCAAATATATCAAGATTAAAAGCTGTTGATATGGAAAATCCAACTATTATAGTTACTTATTCACCATATAATCACATTTTAGAGAATAACTCTTTTATTGAATTATCATCAACTAGAAATAATGACAACTTACTTGTCATTGATGCAATGTATACAAAAGAAAATTTTTATTATCATAATAAAGAAACTTTTACAAAATAATCCTTATGAATTCTATGAGACAGTAAAACCCTATTTGATTAATACAAACTACGAAGAATTTTTAGCTTCATTAAATGATATAATTTGGCTTAACAAAGAGCTTCCAGAAGATGTATTAAATAAACTTTATAATTCTAATTTTAGAACAAAAGATATAATTAAATGAATACCAATATTAAAAAACTTAATCTAATCTTTTTCTTGTTTATCCTAATATCTTTATATTCAATTTTTTCTTACTATTTTTATGCACAAGAAAATAAACTTGCAAGTGTTATTTTAAAAACTCTAAATAATAATATTATAGAAACTAGTTACACAATGTCAAAAACAATAAAATCATCAGATGATATCTATTTATTTAAAGCACAATTAGATAGGAACTCTGCAAATGATGATTTTATTGCAGCTATTGCTGTTTTTGATAATAATAAACTTTTACTTACAACAGATCCAAGTTACAGCACAATTAATTTCCAAATTAATCAGAAAAATAAAGACTTTTATAGGGAATTACTAAACAAGCAATATATAGAAAATGAGCTTAAATATTATGAAGGAAAAAATGTAAGAAAATTAAAACTTATTTATTTTTTAGAGTATGATGAACTAAATGCACACTTTACTAGAAATAGAATAGATTATCTAACCTATTTTGGTATTCCACCAATTATTATATTTATATTCATATTCATATTAATAAGAAATTATATATCAATACCACTTGAGAAATTAAGACAATACGCTTATTATAATAATGTAGTACCAAAAGCATTTAAAATAAGTGAATTAGAAGCTATCAGGTACTCAATGGTAGATACATTTTCAAGATTAGATACAGAAAAAAAAGAGTTGTATCTAATGGCTAGAACCGATTCATTAAGTGGTTTGTCAAATAGAAATTCATTAGATGAATATCTAGAAAGATTGATATTAACATCAAAAAGAATACAAAAAGAGTTTGCTTTTTTATATTTAGATATTGATCACTTCAAAAGTATTAATGATTCATTAGGGCATAATATTGGAGATGAATTACTACAAAGTATTTCTTCACTTTTTAAAAACATATTAAGACCAAGTGATTTTGTAGCAAGAATTGGTGGTGATGAATTTGTAATTATAATTCAAGATTATGACTCATACTTTGATCTATCAACTATAATTAATAGAATACAAAAAGAACTTTCCAAAAATTGGACAATTAAAACTAACCCTATTAATATTTCTTGCAGTATTGGAATTTCTTTTTACCCAAAAGATGGTGAAGATCAAATAGATTTAATGAAAAATGCTGATATTGCAATGTATGAAGCAAAAAAACTTGGAAGAAACCAATATCATTTCTTTACTGAAAAATTAAATCAAACAGTTCAAAAAACAATATTATTAGATAGAGATATGAGACTTGCATTAAAAAACAATGAATATCAACTTTTTTATCAACCAAAAATTGACTTGGAAAGCTCAAAAATCATAGGAGTAGAAGCATTAATTAGATGGTTAAGTCCTGAGTGTGGAATAATTGGTCCAAATAATTTTATTCCTCTTGCTGAAGAAAATAATTTCATTCAAGAACTAGGGGAATGGATTATAGATGAAGTAATTAGACAATATATTCAATGGAGAAATAAAAATATTGATATTTCAATTTCAATTAATGTCTCTGCAAAACAATTACTTAAATCTAATTTCTCAGAAAAATTAATTTCTAAACTTAATATAAATAAAATCGACGCCTCTAAAATTGATATTGAGATTACTGAATATATTTTTATTCAAAATTCTAATGAAACTAATTCAAATTTAAAAAAATTGCATGATTACGGAATAAGTATTTCATTGGATGATTTTGGAACAGGATACTCTTCTTTATCATATCTTAAAAAATTTCCTATTACATATTTAAAAATTGACAAGAGTTTTTTAGATGATTATAACACTAAAGAAGGCGCATCTTTTGTTGAAACAATAGTAAAATTAGGACAAACTTTAAATATGAAAATTATTGCAGAAGGTGTTGAAGAAATTGAACAAGTCGAGTATTTGAGTAAAATTAAATGCAATCAATATCAAGGCTATTTTTGTTCAAAACCTTTAAATGCAAAAGATTTTGAAGAATTTTATTTAAATAGAAAAATTTAAAACTATTATTCCCTATTACAAATAATACTATAAGCACAATAAGTACAATTTGTTTTATCTTCACATTTAGAAAAAGAGATCTCACTTTTTGAGATTTCTTTTATTTCATTAAATTTTTCACATAATAACTCAAGCTTTTTATCAAGTGCAAATTCATTTATAAGTAAAGTATTATTTAAATCATAATAATAGGCTTCAATTTTATCAGTTTTATACATATCACTCATCGCTAAATAATAAAATTCTAATTGAAAATCATTTGATTTTTCATAGTTCTTTAAAGTATCAACACTTAAAGAACTTGATGTCTTATAATCAATAACTTCATATGTATTTTCAAAAGAGTCAATTCTATCAATTACGCCTTTTATTTTTATACCTTCAAACTCACATGAAAATGATTTTTCTAAAGCTATTATTTTTCTTGTGTTTAATCTTTGTAAATCTAATAAATAAAAATCATAAAGTTTCTTTTTCCAAATTTCTAAATCTAAAATCAAAAATGGATTCGAACTTTTGTATTTATTAAACAATGCTTCGATTTTTTCAAAACTAAGTTCAACACTATTTTCATCAATAGTATAATAATCTTCTAAAATAGAGTGGATAATATCTCCTAGCTCATAAGCTTTAGGTTTGAGTGATATGGTGTGTTCTTTAAGTTTTAATATATATTGTAGATAAAACTTTCTTTTGCACTGTAAATAGGCTTTAAATGACGTTGCAGACCATGTCATAGCGCTTAAATCTATTTTAGCGACAATATTCTCATCAAAATGTGTAAGTTTATGATTATCATATAAAATATGTTTATATGCATTATCATTTGTATCTGTTTTTAAATGTTTTTCAAAAAGTTCATTTGCAAATCTTGATATTTGATTTGTATCTGAATTTACATAAGATACAAAAACATTTTTTGAAGAATCTATTAATCTTTTGTAATAATATTTTTGTAATGATTCCCTATCAAACTGTGTAGGAAGATTCGATAATTGTTTTAATTTTGTAGATAAAAATTTATCTTTTACTGAAATTTTAGGAATAAATGATTCATTAAAATCACAAATGATAACAGTGTCAAATTCAACTGCTCTTGTTTCTAAAAGTCCTAAAACAGTAACTTTTCCAGAATTCACATCATCTAAAGTCAATTTTACTAATTTTTGTAAAAATATTTTATACACATCTTTTAGTAAAATAGTATTTTCATTAGAAAATAAAATGATATTTAGTTTATATAAAAGCTCATCATATTTCTCAATTAGTTCAATATTATCCTCTTTTGATTTTATAAAATTTGTTATAAATTCAAAAGTCTCAATTGTTGCTTTTTTATTCCAAATAGTTTTTATATTTTTATCTATAAACACCCTGTCAAGTTTTAAGAAGTCCAAGTTACTAATATATTTAATATCATCTTCACTCAAATAAGAATAAATAGCGTATGAAACTTGATATAACTTACTATATTTTATAGTTTTCCCCATAGCATAGTTGAAGTACTTTTCATTATCAAATAACTGTATATATGAAGCAAAACTTTCATCAGGTAATACTAAAGCTATATTTGAAGGATTGATTCCTTTTTGTACACATCTAACAATACAATCTTTGATATAAGCCACTTGATTAAGTCTTGAAGAAAAACCTTTTATTTCAAATGTTTCCAGATTCTTTTCAATTTTTTCTTCATCTAAAAGAATTTTCTTACTTAAGTTTATTTTATATCTATAATCTATTTTTAAATCCAATCCTATATCTTTGAAAACTTCCAAAGATTTTTGATTATAATTATTTGAATGAAAAACTATATTCAATTTTATAAATTTTGATATTTTCTCAACTATTTCATACTCTACTTTTGTGAAATATCCTTCAAAATGAAGTTCAACTTCTTCAAATTTCTTTAAAAAATTTTCATTTATTTTATAGTGCTTATCTAAATTGATTCTATCAACATAAAAGTTTGTTTCTAAGATATCAATATAATTCTTTTTTATAGTTTCTAATATTTGTAAGTGTTCTAAATAAAAGTCATAAGTATCAATATTTTGAATATCTTTTATTTCAACTTTTTCACTTGCAAGCTCTAGAAAAAACCTATAAATATAATCACTTTGTTTTAAAAATTTTGTAAAATTATCTGAAATTCCGAGTTTTTGAATATTTGTATCTT
This sequence comes from bacterium, assembly GCA_018816105.1. Lineage (GTDB taxonomy): Bacteria > Campylobacterota > Campylobacteria > Campylobacterales > Arcobacteraceae > Aliarcobacter. The sequence goes on from JAHIWE010000102.1 coordinate 25,887, forward strand.
TAATAGCTTGTGTTAAAAAAAGAACTCTTTGTTCTTCTTCACAATATTTCATATTATTTAAACTAGTTGATTTTTTAAAAAACTCATCGATTGTGAGTAAAAAAGGCAAAAGAGTATTAGAACCCTTTTGCTTTTGAGTGAAGCTTCTAATTGACCTTGAAGTAGGGAAAACTAAAAGTTTTTTTTTAAATTGCATTTGTCTTAATATAAATATATCCAGTTATTCCATCAACAATGAAACTTCCTGTGATAATCCAATTATTTTCTTCTTTTATTTCAAAATCTGAAATATAAGTTTTATCTTCATTTTTAAAATCATTAGTAGTTAATATTTTATCACTATCATTTGAAATAGTTTTACTAACTGTTAAATCTATAACTACATCTTTTTTTTCATTGCTAATTTTATCTATAACAATTACTTTTAAAGTGTTCTTACCAATTTTTAATAGATTTTTATTAAGAGATTTCTTTTCAATAACTCTTTGAGAATATTTAATATCTTCAGTTGTTAAAGGAAATAATTTTTCATTTATAAAAAATTCAAAATTGTATTTAGTTTGAAATGAACTATTTGAGTTCATAATGTTATTATAATTTTCATCAACATCTTGATATTTCTTCATAAAACTATGATCTTCAATAACAGGTACAGAAACTGCGCTTTTTATTGTCCATATAATCATAGCAAGTGTAAAGCCAAAAATACCAATAAATAGTAATGGCCAATAATTTCTTTTCATTTTATTTTCTTCTTTTTAAAACTGCATATGTGTAAGCTAATAAACCTAAAACTACAAGAGTATACATTACAACTCTCCAAATAGTACTAGATACTTTTCCAGCATTACCTATGCTAGATTCTAACTTTATTTGTTTTGACTCTGCAATTATATCACCTATAGCTGCATATCCGTTTAAAGTTGCAGCACTAACTTTTGCAAACAAAGTATTCTTATCTTTTGAAGCTAATAAAGGAACAACATAACCATCTAGAATATCATCTTTATCAAGAACTGATTTTAACTCATCACTAAATAATAGATTCACATGAGTTTCTTCAACTGCAATACTTAACAGTACATATGGTTTTTCTAATGTAGATATTATTTGATTTTCATTATTTCTAATAAAATCAATTTTATCTTTCGTTTTTATATTTTCATCTAAACCTAAATTAGATTTTGCATAAATATATATATTAACACCTAATTTAGACTTAACTTCATCACCAATTTGATTGATTTTTTCTTTGGCTCTATCATCTATTAATTGATCGTCATTTAATATATGTTGTTGAGCACTTAAATTTGAGCATAAAAAAAGCAGAAGTGAAAAAATCACTCCTACTTTCAAAAAATTAATTTTTTTCATATTAACCTATAAATATTTTCGCATCGTTAAAAAAACTAAAATATACAGTCATAACCGCAGATACTACTAGTAATAATCCTATAATTCTATCCATCTTAGCTCCTTTTATTTAGCAAGAATATAATTTTTATTTTGTTCTTCAGCAGTATTTTGTTTTCTATCAGAGAAAACACTTCCTGAAGTTAATCCATTTAAATCTTGATTAATTTTATAAAAATTAGTTGCTTCATTTTGTTGAACTTTTAAACCATTTACTGTTAAAAAAGCTAATATAGATAACAGTAATACAACTGCTACTAACATACCTGTAATACCATGTAGTTTAAAAATACCTCTTTCGTTTTCATTCATTTGTGTATTTCCAGCCATGTTACTCTCCTAAACTTCTTAAGTATGCAGCAAGTGCTTTTTGTTGAGTTTCATTTAGTCTTCCATCAAAACTTGGCATTGTACCAATATTAGATTTTTTACCATCTTTTAAAACAGCAGTAACTAATGCATCATCATATGCTCTAATATTTGGAGCAACATATTCGATTCCATTTCCATCAGCACCATGACATCCAGCACAAACACCAAACGCAGCTGGTTGTTCACCTTTAAATCCACCAGCAACATAAGTAGAAACTGCTTCAATATCAGCATCTTCTGTTAACATCATTGGAGGCATACCACCTGGATATGCAGTTGTTAAGCTATTTGAACCATTTTTAATAACGTGAACAACTTGCTCTTTAGAAATTCTTTGTGTTAAGTTTTGAGCTTTTCCATCAATACCTTCAGCATCTACACCGTGACAAGGTGCACATTGAACTAAAAATGTTGATTGACCCATAGCTTTTAAAGTTTCTTCTGATGGATTTTCCCATTTTTTCTCAAACTTAGCATTGTATTCTAAAGTTTCTTCATTCCACTGACCAACTTGTGAAAAGCTATTAATTGGATATCCAATAGTGAAATACCAGAACATCCAAATAATAGTTCCAATAAATGCTAAAGCCCAACCTGTTGGAACAGGATTTCTATACTCACCAATACCATCCCATTTCTCTTCAGCTAGTTCACCACTTGCTGTATCATTTTTCATTTGATTAACATATTTTAACGAAACAAATACAGTAATTGTAATAATAGCTACTGCACCTAACATCGTTAAGCTGTTAATATAATCGTCGCCAATAAAAGCATCACCTGCTGCTAAGTAAGTTCCTGCTAATAAAGCGATTACAAGAATTATTCCACCTATAATCATAGACTTCATTTTATTTCTCCTTATTATCTATATCTTTATCTTTTTTTCTTTCTTCAAGAGGAGTTGAAACACTTGAATCATCATGCACAAGATTTGAGTATTTTTCATAATCCCTCTCACCTGATTTATCCCTTTTATATATAGAATAAGCATAAGAGTAAAATATAGTAAACACAGCTAAAATTAAAAAGAATTTAGCGTAACCTTGCACTGTTAAAAGTGTTTCATAATCCATCAACAACCTCTATTTTAAAGAATTTAAATATGCAATTAATGCAACTATTTCAGGAATTTGACCGTTTGCAACAGCATCTTTTATTGCTTGATTTTTCATATCTGCAGCAATTAACATAGCTTCTTCTTTAGCTTTTGCAATTGCAGTTTCATAAGCACCAAGTTCAACATCAATTTTTCCATCACCATCTAAATCTTGATCATATGGAGTAGCAAATACTGTTTTAACTGTATAAGCTTCTGCATATGCAGTATCCATATCAGCAATGTTAGTAAAATGATGTTTATATGCTGGCATAATACTTCCAGGAACAACCGCAGATGGTTCCCACATATGGTTCTCATGCCAATCTGTTGTTCTATAGTTTCCAACTCTCATTAAATCTGGACCTGTTCTTTTTGATCCCCATAAAAATGGTCTATCATAAGCATATTCACCACTTAATGAATACATACCATATCTATCAGTTTCAGCTTTGAATGGTCTAATTAATTGAGAGTGACATGCATTACAAGAATCTTTAATATAAACTTGTCTACCTGCTAATTCTAACACACTGTATGGTTTAGTACCAACAGTTGGTCTACTTTGTTTTGCAAAATCTGGAATAACTTCAATAATACCTGCGAATGCAACAAATAAAAATACTAGTACCGCAAAGAAAAACGGTCTTTGTTCAAACCAATGAAACATAATTTCTCCTTTTCTTATGCAGCTACTGGTGTAGCATTTACAGGTTCTTTATCAAGTACTCTTCCACATTTAATAGTTTTATAAATATTATATGCGAACATAAAGAATCCAATTAGGTACATTAACCCACCAACAGCTCTAATTGTATAATATGGATGTAATACAGTAACTGTATCAATAAATGAGTATACTAATGAACCATATTCATCGTAAGCTCTCCACATCATACCTTGTGTAATTCCAGCAATCCACATAGAAGTAAAGTATAAAACAATACCTGTAGTTTGTAACCAGAATTGTGTATCCATTAATGATTTAGAGTAAATTTCTCTTTTATACATTCTTGGAACCATATGGAAAAGTGCAGCCATAATCATAAATACAACCCATCCTAATACACCATCATGTACATGTCCTGGAATCCAGTCAGTAAAGTGAGCAATTGCATTTACAGATTTAATAGCTTGAATTGGTCCTTCGATAGTTGATAACATATAGAAAGTTGAAGCTAATACCATAAATTTAATTAGTGTATTTGTTTGTAATTGTTGCCACTCACCCTTCATTGTTAAAAGCATATTAATAGCTGATCCCCATGATGGTAAAATTAAAACAACAGACATTACAGAACCCATAGTTTGCATCCAGTCTGGCACAGTTGAATAAATAAGGTGGTGTCCACCAGCCCATAAATAAACAAACAATAATCCCCAGAATGCTAAGATAGAAAGTTTATAAGAATAAACGTTTTGTCCAGATTCTTTTGGTAAAAAGTAATAAATTAATGCAATAATTGGAGTTGTGAAAACGAATGCAACAGCATTGTGTCCATACCACCATTGTACTAACGCATCATTTGTACCTGAATACATAGAAACAGAGTGAATCCATGAACCATAACCAGAAACCATAGCTGTAGGAACTTCCATATTATTAAATAAATATAACATAGCTACTGCGATAAATGTAGCGATAAAATACCATAAAGAAATATATAAAGTTCTTTCTCTTCTAATTCCAATTAATCCAAAAATTGAAACACCCCATAAAACCCACCAAACAACAACTAAGATATCTAATGGCCACTCTAATTCAGCATATTCTTTTGAAGTTGTAATACCCATAAAAAGTGTAACAACTGCTAAAAGAATTGTGATAAAATATAGAGCAAAGTGTAATTTTGCGACAGCCATTAAAAAAGGTGACTCTTTTAATGAAACTTTTAATACTCTTTGCGAAATATAATACCAACCTGCAAAAATACCACTTAGAGCAAAACCAAAGGCAACACCGTTAGTGTGTAAAGGTCTTAATCTACTAAATGTACCATACTCCCCAGCTAAATGATTTAACTGTGGAAACGCCAATTGAAACGCAAGTACAACACCAATAGTCATACCTATGATACCAAACAAAATTGTTGCAAATGTAAAGGCTTTTGCAACTGAGTAATCGTACTCAATTTGTGCACCGTTTTGCATCAATCTCCTCCTACTAATTTTATATACAAGTCACAAAAATGTCACTCATTGTGATAATCATAGCCAAGAGAAACTTAAAATATACAAAAAAATTAACGAATAATTAACAATAAAATATTAAATTAATTATAATTTTTACTTATAAATTAAGACATTTTTTATCTTATTTGTAACTCTTTAAGGCTTGTTGTGTTTCCCTTAACATCGTTTTTGTCTTAAGATCTTCTCTTTTATCATGAAGTTTTTTACCTTGTGCAGTTGCTATTTGAACTTTAACCATATTTTTATCATTAAAATATAATTTCAAAGCTACTAATGTAATACCATCTTTAGTAACTTTTGAATACATCTTATCTATTTGTTTTGCATGTAAAAGTAATTTTCTGTCTTTTCTTTCATCAGGTCTATATGTAGTATGTGTTGTACTTAAATGAGAGATATGCATATTTAATAAGAATACTTCACCTTTAATAATACGAACAAAAGTATCTTTTAAATTAACTCTTCCATCTCTAATAGCTTTTACTTCACTACCTTCAAGCATAATTCCAGCTTCTAATGTTTCTAAAATTGTAAAATCATGAAATGCTTTTCTATTTTTAAAAACTAAATTTTTTTTTATTTCTTTATTTGCCATTGTTAACCTTAAAAAATGAACTTCCACTACCACTAAAATAGCAGTTTTCTTTTGCATAATCACTTAATTGTGGATATAAACTAAGTGAAGGTTCGTATAAATCGTTTGCTTTTTTTATATCAAATTCATTTAATATATCAATAGATTTCATATTTAGCAATCTATTTGCTTCCTCTTTTGATATTTGTTTATAAAATTTCTCTCTAAATATTTTAAATATTTCACCAGTATTACATTTAATACTTGGAGTAATTGTATCTATATTTAAAAGCTCTTCATCAAATTTTTCTACAACTTCACCAATACCTGTAACATTTGCACTATCATACTCATAAACAAAAAAAGGAACATCAGCTCCAATTTGAACAGCTATTTTGCATAATTCATCTTTTGATAGATTTAGATTACAATGTTTATTTGACATAATCAAAAAAGTAGCTGCATTTGAACTTCCACCACCAAGACCTGCAAATTCTGGGATATTCTTATCTATTTTAACACTATAATTTTTGAAAAATTCTTCAACACCATCAAAATGTTCTATTAACTTGTATGCTTTATATACAGTGTTTGATTCCAATTTGCAACCAAAATCACCTATAATATCAAAAGCTTTCCTGCTAGATTGAATATATGATACAGTGTCATACAAATTATGAACTCGTACGAATCTTGAAACGAGTTCATGATAGTTTTCTCTTTTATCTGCAATTTTTAAAAAAATATTAACTTTTGCATAAGATTTTTCACTCATTTCAATCATAATTTATTTACCTTATTTAATAAATATGTAACATCACCATTTTCAATTTGTATTATTGAAAAGAATTTTTCTAGAATAATCAAATATTTCCCATCTTCTTTATTTTCTAAATAATCAATTGAAATCTTTTTACCAGTATCTAGCCAATCTGTTATACCAAAATATTTATTTATTGGTAAATCAATATAATCTAAAGGATCTAAATCTTTTTCATTATCAAAAAAGAATTTTCCTTCATTTAATCTTTCCAAATAAGATAGCGTTCCAACCCTATCTAATTTTTCTAATAATAGTTGTGCATAAGAGCGTATGTAAGTGCCTTCACTAACTGATGTCTCAAAAGTAATAAAAGGGTGCCTATATGATATAAACTTTGTATCATATATATGCATCGTTGATTTGTTAAGCTCTACTTCTTGTCCATTTCGTGCAAGTTCATATGCTCTTTTACCATTTATTTTTTTTGCAGAAAATTTAGGAGGAATATATTCAATATCACCTTTTAATAGATTTAGTTGTTCTTTTATCAACTCTTCATCAACTCTATTTGCTAATTGAATATCAATAATTTGCTCAATATCTAAAGACTCAGATTGAACTCCTAACCAAATAACTGCTTTATATGTTTTTGGTGTTTTCGAGAAATATTTAAAAAGTTTTGAATACTGCCCAAAAGCTACAATCAAACAACCTTTTGCAAAGGGGTCTAATGTTCCACTAAAGCCTGCTTTTTTATTTTTATATTTCTTTTTTATTCTTGTCAAATAAAAATTTGAGCTAAAAAATATAGGTTTTTTTACAACTATCAACTTATTTATTGATTCTTTATTATAAAATCTCTTTTGCAAATTTACTTCCAGTTATGCTTTTTGAACAAATGAAGATAAAATATCTCTATGTGTTCCACCAAAATTAATTGTTAATTTATAATCTTTACCTGCATTTGTAGCTTTTAGAACTCTTCCCATTCCAAAAATTTTATGTAAAACTAAATCACCTTTTTTAAATCCTGATTGTTTTTCTATTGTTAAACAACCTTTTATAAGTCCACTTTCACTTAAAAATCTACTTTTAACTAAACTAGTTCTTTTACCTTTGTAAAATCTTGAATGAACAAAAGATAGTGTTAAATTATCCATAGCTCTTGTAATTGCCACATAACCTAATCTTCTTTCTTCTTCTAAATCACTTCCATCACCTGTTAGTGGGAAAAATCCTTCTTCAAAACCTATAATAAAAAGTTTTTTAAATTCCAAACCTTTAGAAGCATGAATACTCATCATTGAAACCGCTTCATCATGATACTCACTATTTTCACTTTCAAGTGCAATTTCATTTAAAAAATCTTTTAAATCTAAATGAGGATTCTGAATAAAATAATCTCTTATATATCCATAAAACTCATCAATATTTGCTTGTCTTTCAAAACCATCAGGCAAGTTGTCATAAGAGGCTCTATAATCAAATGTTTCTTCAAAACTATCTAAGAATTTCATTTTTGATTCACTTAATAACTCTTTTAAATCTAAAATAGAGGCTTCAAATACTTTTAATGTTCTTGAATTTTTTTTACCAACAATTGAGCTAATTTCATTTGAATCCATATTTTGAATTAAGTCAAAAATAGAATTGCCTGTTTGTATTGATTTTGCTTCAAGTTTATCAATTGTAGTTTTACCAATTCCACGTTTTGGTTTATTAATAACTCTTTTTATTGAGAAATTATCATTTGAATTTGTTAATATCCTAAAATATGCAATTAAATCTTTTATTTCAGCTCTTTCGTAAAACTTCATTCCACCAACTAATTTATAATGAAGTCCAGCTTTATTAAATCCTTCTTCAAGTGATCTTGAAAGTGCATTTACTCTAAATAATATTGCAATATTTCTAGGATTTGTTCCCGCATCAATCAACTGTTTTATATCTTCAACAATTTTTCTTGTTTCTTCATTTTCATCCTGTGATTCATAAACTCTTATTGAATCACCTTTCATTCTAGTTCCAACTAACTTTTTACCCAATCTATCTCGATTATGTTCAATTAGTTGATTTGCATGATTTAATATAGTATCAGTTGATCTATAATTTTCTTCAAGTTTTACAACCAATGTATTATCAAAATGCTCAGAAAAATTTAAAATATTTTTAATGGTAGCCCCTCGCCATCCATAAATAGATTGGTCATCATCACCGACAACACAAAGATTACTATGACTTGTACATAATAATCTTAAAAGTCTATATTGTAGTTCATTTGTATCTTGGTACTCATCTACCATTATGTATTGATATTTTTGGCTGATTTCATCTGCTAATTTTTGATTATTTTTTAATATTTTATATGGAAGCAATAATAAATCATCAAAATCTACAAGATTATTTTTTTCTATATACTCTTCATATTTTTCGTAAACTTCTGCTATTTGTTGGTAAAGTTTTAATTGTGCTGCTGCTTTTGCTTCACTTGGAGTTAAAAGTGAATTTTTATATCTTGAAATCTCTGAAACTAATAAAGAAGTTGTAATATCTTTATCAATTGATTTTATTATTCTTTTTTTATCATCAGTATCTATTATAATAAAATTGTTTTTTCTGTTTAATTCTGTCATATGGAATTTTAAAAATAATAATCCAAATTTATGAAAAGTACATAAGAGGGGTGGAGTATTTATCATAGATGGATCAATCATATTAAAAGCACGTTCTCTCATTTCTGATGCTGCTTTGTTTGTAAAAGTAAGTGTTAGAATTGACCTAGGATCAATACCTATTGATATTAAGTAAGCAAGTCTTGTTGTTATAGTTTTCGTTTTACCAGAGCCTGCACCGGCTAATATAAGTAGCGGTCCATCAATATGTTGAGCTGCGCTTTTTTGTGATTCGTTTAATAATGATAATAAATTTTCAGACATTTTTTCTCCAATATTAAATTATTATATCATATATTATATAAATTCATTATTGCTCTTAATTATTCTATATATAAATAAATGTTATGATAAACATAATTTATTATATGGAGGTTACAATGCTTACAGATTTTGCAAAATTAGAAACTTTTCTTACAGTTGTAAGAGAAAAATCTTTTTCAAAAGCTTCAGCAAAACTTGGCATTTCGCAACCAGCAGTTACACAACAAATGAAATTTATTGAAGAATATTTAGATGTTCAAATAGTTGATAGAAAGAAAAATGGTATTCGACTTACAAAAGAAGGTCAAATGCTTCATGCTATCGCTTTAAAAATCGAAAAATGTGTCGTAAATGCTGAAAAAGAGTTATTAAAAATTATGAATAAAAATGTAACATTTGTTTTTGGTGCATCTTTTATTATAGGAAATTACATATTACCAAGATTTTTAAATAATTTAAAAGAGAATATTCACAATGACGTATCAATTAATGTATCAGTTTCACATGAAGCTATTGAAGATTTATTAGATAAAAAAATAGATATAGCTTTAGTTGAAAATTATGTTGCAAATGACGATATTATTTATAGAGAATGGATGGAAGATGAAATAGTAATTTTTTCAAATCAAAAATTACCTGCTAAGGCTAAGGCCGAAGATTTATTATCTTACAAATGGGTTTGTAGAAATCCTGAATCAAATACTAGACTTATCTTCAAAGAAAATCTAGAAAAAGCAAATTATCCTGATTGTGACACTTTTAATGTTACAAGTGAAGTAACAAGCGCTACAACTATTGTTCAAACAGTTTTACACTCAGATAAAAATTTAACACCAACTGTGTCAATTGTATCAAGAAATGCAATTGAATCATTACTTAAAGCTGGCGCACTTTACGAATCAAGAATCAACAATCAAAAAATGCTAAGAAAACTATATATCGCTTATAGAAAAGATAGAAAACATGATGCATTTATTGAAAATGTAGTTGATTATCTTCTAAAAATCAAATAATTATTAGGATTAACTCCTAATAGTTGTCTTTAATTAGGCATAATACCCCATTAATATATACAATTTTAAATAAAGGTAGAAAATGGATTCAATTGACAAAATAGAACTTACATATCTTACACTAGAAGATCACAAAAATATAGTAATTTTAATGAATGATGAATATAAACATCTTGATGATTCAAGCTGGACTTATGAAGAATTTTCAGCATTATTAGCTAAATTCCCAAAAGGTCAAGTTGGTATTAAAATCAATGGTGATTTAGCTGGATTTGCACTTAGTATTGTTGTTGATTACAATAAATTTGATGATTCCCATACATACAAAGAAATTACAGGAAATTATACTTTTAGTACACATGATGATAACGGTGATATGTTATATGGTGTAGATGTTTTTGTTAGTAAAAAATATAGAGGGTTAAGACTTGGAAGAAGACTTTATGAATTTAGACAAGAGCTTTGTGAAGAGTTAAACTTAAAAGGTATAATTTTTGGAGGAAGACTTCCAAATTATAAGAAATATTCAGAAACACTAACTCCAAAAGAGTATATTTCAAAAGTCAGAGAAAGAGAAATTTACGACCCTGTTTTAAACTTCCAACTTTCAAATGATTTTTATGTAAAAAGGGTTTTAAAAAACTATCTTGAAGGGGATATAGAAAGCTGCGAATACGCTTCATTATTAGCTTGGGATAATATCTACTATGCAAAACCATCTATTGTTCCAATGCCACAAAAAACAGTTATTAGATTAGGACTTATTCAATGGCAAGTAAGACCATATAAAAATATAGAAGAAGTTCTAGAACAAGCTGAATACTTTGTTGATGCTGTATCAAACTATAGAAGTGATTTTGCTTTGTTTCCAGAATTTTTCAATGCTCCATTAATGTCTGCATTTAATCATTTAGGAGAAGCAGAAGCAATTAGAGAATTAGCAAAATTCACACCAAAATTCAAAGAAGAATTTGGTAGATTAGCAGTTGCTTATAATATTAATATTATTACAGGAAGTATGCCAGAATTAGTTGATGGTGATTTATATAATGTTGGTTTTGTATGTAAAAGAGATGGTTCAATTGAAAAATATGCAAAAATGCATGTTACTCCCGATGAGAAAAAAGTTTGGGGATTAAAAGGTTCAAATGAAATTAAAACATTTGACACAGATTGTGGGAAAATTGGTGTTCTTATTTGTTATGACAGTGAATTCCCAGAATTAGGAAGATTATTAGCAAAAGAGGGTATGGATATTTTATTTGTTCCATTCTTAACAGATACTCAAAATGGTTATTCAAGGGTTAAGATTTGTGCACAAGCAAGAGCTGTTGAAAATGAGTGTTATGTTGCAATCGCAGGATGTGTAGGAAATCTTCCAAAGGTTGCTAATATGGATATTCAATATGCCCAATCAGCTGTGTTTACACCTTGTGATTTTGCATTCCCGCCAAATGGTATTAAAGCTGAATCTACACCAAATACTGAAATGATATTAGTTGCTGATGTTGATTTAGAACTTTTAACAGAGTTACATAGTTTAGGAAGTGTTACAAACTTAAAAGATAGAAGAACAGATATTTACGAAATCGAATTAAAAAAATAAACAAAAATATTAGAGTAATTTACTCTAATATTTTATTCTAATAATCAAATCCCTCTTTTTGCAAAGCTAATCTAATATTTTTCATTTGTGTATGTTTATCTCTACACCAATCAGGTGATAATAATGTACTATCATCAATTCCTGCTGTAATTCTTTGAATAGAGATATTATCAGGCAAAATTTTTATTGATTTTACAACTGTATCAATATATAACTCTTCACTTATAGGTGTAAATCTACCCTTTTTAAACTCATTGGTTAAAAGTGTATTTTTTACAACATATAAAGGATGAAATTTAATAGAATCAACCTTTAATTCTACTGTTTGTCTGAATGTTTCAAGCATCATTTCTTGAGTCTCTTTAGGTAAGCCATAAATTAAATGCCCACAAACATTTAAACCTTTTTCTTTACTTCTTTTTATCCAATATCTCATGTTATCAGCCGTATCACCACGGTTAATATTTACCAGAGTTTCATCATAAAAAGATTGAATTCCAAACTCTATCCAAATCTCTTTAGTTTTTGATAAATCAACTAAATAATCTAATATTTCATCACTTACACAATCCGTTCTTGTACCAATACTAAGACCTATTACATTTTCAAAACTAAGAGCTTTTTCATATAGTGCTTTTAGTGTAGAAAGTGGTGCATAAGTATTTGTAAATGATTGAAAATATACTATAAATTTTTTAGTACCAAACTTATTTTGTAACCTTTGTTTTGTTGCATTAAACTGCAGCTCTAACTGTTTTAATTGGTTTTCTAAATATGGATTTTCATTTATTCTTGGGTTTAATTTAAACTTAGTTTTTTTCTCTTGCAAATTAGGGCTAAAAGAGTCATTCTCACAAAAAGAACAACCACCACGTGCTACTGTTCCATCAATATTTGGACATGTAAATCCAGATATTGAAATAGGAACTTTATAAATTTTTTCACCAAATTTATTTTTAAAATATCTACCAATTGTCAATACATTTTTTAATTCACTCATTCTACTCTTTTACGAAATAATCTCCGTCAAAACTTTCAAGTGCATAATTTCTATCATTTCCAATTGCATTTACTAAATCATCAACAGATAAATATTCTAAAGAATCAGCCTCTATATATTTACAAACTTCATCTTTACTCATATTATTTGAGATTAATTCCTCTTTATGTGGTGTATCTATACCATAATAACAAGGGAATTTGATTTCAGGACTTGCAACTCTAAAATGTACTTCTTTAGCTCCTGCATCTTTTAATATTTTAACGATTCTTTTTGAGGTAGTACCTCGAACAATTGAATCATCAATTACAAGTAATGACTTTCCAGCAATTAATGATTTCATTGGACTTAATTTCATTTTTACTTTTAAGTCTCTCATCTCTTGCGTTGGTTCAATAAATGTTCTTCCAATATAGTGATTTCTAATGATTCCATACTCAAAAGGAATTCCACTTTGAGCAGCATAACCAAGAGCAGCAGGAACCCCTGAATCAGGAACAGGTACGACCATATCAAACTTGATATCTTTACCTTGATCATTTCTAGCTAATGCTCTACCCATATTTTCTCTTGTAATATATACAGTTTTACCATCAATAACAGAATCAGGACGAGCAAAATATACATATTCAAAAGCACAAGGTCTAAATTCAGGTTCAAATAATTGAATTGATTCTGGCTCATCATAATCTTCACTGAAAATTAACATTTCACCCGGTTTAACATCTCTAATAAATTCAGCATCAACTAA